>VGYC01000051.1 GCA_016873095.1 Planctomycetota bacterium
CGCGGTGCCAGGATCTGGGCAAGCCTCCCGGCATCCGGCCCCTTCAATTGCACCTGGCGTTCGCAGGCAACATCCCACTGCGATACGCCATTGATGATCCGCCAGTACTCCGCTTCCGGGTGTCCATAGCTCGTGGGCATGAGCATGTGGTTGTAGGTTGTAAAGGCCGTCACGCCTTCGGCGAGGGTTGCCTCAAAGTATGGGGATGGACGCAGGCGTGCCGACGGGGTAATGCCGAACAATCTTATTGTCCCTTCATGATCGCGCGCGCCTGAGCGCCATCGTCGCAACCGGGGCAGGTGAGCGACCTGCGCCGATAGTTGAGTTTAACCTTCTGATGACGTGCCAAGTAGTCCAGTGCTCATTGACGGGTGTCCATTTCTGGCCCAGTATTTTTCATATGTGCCTGAAAAAAGTTCGTTATCGAGAGGGCAGATGAAACCAGTGATCAGCAGGCGGCGACTGCCCCCCCTGAATGCCATGCGCGCCTTCGAGTCGGCGGCACGTCATGAGAGCTTCAAGGAAGCTGCCGCGGAACTCAAGGTTTCGCAGTCGGCCATCAGCCACCAGGTAAAGGGGCTGGAGGCTGCCCTGGGCGTGGAACTGTTCGTACGCAAGGCGCGTGCCGTCGAATTGACCCGGGCCGGGAAAATCTATTACGTGGTATTGCGCGACGCATTCGAACGCATCTCCGAGGGAACTGACTTGATACGTGCACGCGGATCCGCGGGTGCGATAACGCTCCAGGCGTATTCGACATTCACCGTTCGATGGCTGATTCCCCGATTGCCGCGTTTTCAGCTACTGCATCCCGAGGTTCTGGTGCGTCTCCACACCTCGCAGGATGATGTGAATTTTGATCGTGACGATGTCGATGCCTGCGTGATGATTGGAGTACCGACCAACCAGGAATTGCACTACGACCACTTGTTTGGCTGTGAGTTGTATCCAGTGTGCAGTCCGACCTTGTTGGAAAAGCGCGGACCGATTGACTCACCGGAACGTCTCGCCGAGCACACCATGATTCAGGTATATCCGTCGGAGAATGACTGGTGGGTGTGGCTAGAAGCCAATGGCGTCGGTGATGTCGATCCCGATTCCGGCTTGCAGTTCGACAGCTACGACCTGGCTCTGGTTGCGGCCCTGCAAGGGATGGGTATCGCCCTTGGTCAACAACCGTACATGAGCAGGGACATGAAGTCGGGCATGCTGGTCGAGATCTTCCCGGGCCGGCGCATCAGGAATCCGAACGATTGGTATTTCGTCTGCCGGAAGGGAAAAAAGGACTGCTCGAAAATCGAAGCCCTCAGGTCCTGGCTGCTACAGGAAGTTGCAGCCGATTCCGAGCTGTCCGTCGGCCGAATCTGACCCGGGCCGACAGCCTGAAGCGGCTCAGTAGGACTTTGGCAGTCCGAGCGCTTTCTCCGCGATATTGCACAGGATCAGCTGCGGGCTGATGGGCGCAAGGCGGGTGATCAGGACTTCGCGCAGCAGCCTTTCCACGTGGAATTCCTTTGCATAGCCCATGCCGCCGTGGGTCATCACGGCCTGGGTGCAGGCTTTGAAACCCGCCTCAGCCGCCAGGTACTTGGCGGCATTGGCCTCAACACCGCACGGCTGGCCGGCATCGTAAAGGCTGGCGGCACGCATGGTCATCAGCCATGCCGCCTCCAACTCGATCCAACTCTGCGCCAGCGGATGCTGAATCGACTGGTTCTGACCAATCGGCCGGTCGAAAACGACGCGGTCTTTGGCATATTGCGTGGCGCGGGCAAGGGCGTTGCGGCCGATGCCGATGGCTTCCGCCGCGATCAGGATGCGTTCGGGATTGAGGCTGTGCAGCAGGTAATGGAAGCCCTTGCCTTCCTCCCCGATCCGGTCTTCGACCGGCACCGGCAGGCCGTCGATGAACACTTCACATGAATCCACCGCCGCGCGGCCCATCTTGGGTATGGTTCGCACGTCACAATGATCGCGATTCAGCCTGGTATAGAACAGCGTCATTCCATCGGTGGGACGTGCACAGGCTTCTTTGGACGTGGTTCGTGTCAGCAGCATGACCCGGTCAGCTTCCTGTGCGGTTGAAGTCCAGATCTTCTTTCCGTCCACCTGGTAGCCGGCATCGGAACGTACCGCGCGGGTTTCTATTGACGTCGTGTTGAGCCCGGCATCGGATTCGGTGACGCCGAAACACGCCTGGCTCGTGCCCTGGATCAGGCCCGGCAGCCAGCGATGCTTCTGTTCCTGGCTGCCAAAGACCACGATCGGGTGGGGACCAAAGATATTGATGTGGATGGCAGAGGCGGCGCTCATTGCACCGGATGAATTGGCCACGGTATGCATCATCAGGGCCGCCTCGGTCGCGCCCAGTCCCGCACCACCAAACTCCTCAGGCATGGTGATGCCGAGCCAGCCCCCATCCGCCATGGCACGGTGGAAGTCGACCGGGAATTCTCCCGACTGGTCGTGTTCCAGCCAGTAATCATCACCGAACGCGGCGCAGACCCTGCGCACTTCGTCGCAAATTGCCTGTTGATCCGGAGACAGCGAAAAATCCATCAGCCCGTTCTCGCGTCAGCCCGCGAATGGCTGTCGACCCGGACGTCGAACGCATCTCCCCCGGAGCTCTTACATGGCATAGCCGCCGCTCACACTGATGCACTGACCCGTGACATAGGACGTCTTGTCCGAAACCAGTAACAGCACCATCGGGACAATATCGTCCGGGTCGCCAACCCGTCGCAGCGGGTATTGGCGGAGCACCTTCTTCAGAGTCTCGTCGTTCTGGAAAATGAGGCTCTGGTGACTTCCCTCGCGCCACAAGCTGTCATTGCCTGCGTCACCGGAATTCTTCGGCAGGGTCAGACCAGGACACACGACGTTGACATTCAACTGGTGTTTGCCGAATTCGCGTGCCAGGGCCTTGCTGAGCGTGATGATCCCACCCTTGCAGGCACCATAAACGGCTTCCTT
The DNA here is from genome assembly GCA_016873095.1 of Planctomycetota bacterium. Classification (GTDB taxonomy): domain Bacteria; phylum Planctomycetota; class Planctomycetia; order Gemmatales; family Gemmataceae; genus VGYC01. The sequence goes on from VGYC01000051.1 coordinate 2,974, forward strand.
GAACTCCCCCACCCGGCCCGCATCCGAGCCGATGGTGATGATCTTGCCGTAAGATCTCGCGATCATTGAGGGTGCCACCGCGCGGATGCAGTGGATTGGCCCCCACAGGTTGATCGCAACTTCGCGTTCGAAGTCCTCGTAGGACTTGTCGACGAACAGTGCGTTGTTGGTCCAGCCGGCATTGTTCACCAGGATGTCAATCTGCCCGAATCGCTCGAGCGCGCATGCAGCCATGTGTTCAACCTGCTGCCGGTCCCCCACGTCGGTCTTCACGAACAGCACATCATCGCGACCGGATGCGCGTAATTGCCTGACCACGCGTTGCGCCTGCTCTTCATCGACGTCCGCGATGACGACATGGGCCCCTTCCCTGAACAGCCCTTCCGTGATCGCCTTGCCGATATTCGAAGCGCCACCCGTTACGATGGCGGTCTTTTCCTGCAATCCCAAGTCCACAGCAATTAACCCCCTAGTTCCGGCCATTCTGCTCGATAATCGTAGCGTCAAGGATCCAGGTCCCCCTCAGGGTGTCTTCTTCTTGGAAGTTTCCTGGAATTTCCTGATGCGTTCCCTTATCTCGTCCGCAGCCTGTGTGCGATTGCGTTCGAAGTAGATTTCTTCCAGCCAAAGCGCATCCGCCAGCGGCATGTCGATTCCCAGCATGGCGACTTCCTTGGCGAAGCGCACGGCGGTCTTGCCGTTATCACAGATTGCCTGAGCGATTTTCATGGCTTCGCCCAGCAGCGCTTCCCGCGGCACGACCTTCTGTACCAGTCGCAGGCGCAGCGCCTCCTGCGCTGCTATCGGCTCCCCGGTCAGCAGCATCAGCATCGCATCGCCGAGTCCTGCCAGGCGCGGCAACCATTGCGTTCCGCCGCCGCCGGGCAAGGCACCCAGCTTGACTTCCGGCAGACCGAGCAACGCACCTTCAGCGGCGATGCGGATGTCGCAACCCAGCGCCAGCTCAAGGCCGCCGCCAAACGCATAGCCATTGATGGCGGCGATGGTGGGTTTGTTGATCTTGAGTGAATTCGGGGTAACCCAGTACCGGGTCCTCGATTGCGGCGGCAGGTTCAGGAAGTCAGGTGCTTTCCTAATGTCGATGCCAGTGGAGAATGCCCGGCCGCTGCCGGTGTAGACCAGCACGCGAAGTTCGTCATCAGCCGCGAATTCCTCCAGCCGCCGCCGATGCTCAATCATCAATTCCATGTCGAACGAGTTCATCGCCTGGGGGCGATTGAGCGTAAGCACCGCGACAGCACCCTGTGTTTCCCAAATCAGGGGCTTGGCTGTTTCCAACGACTTGTCTTCACGCATGCTTTGAGACTTGTACCTTCAACTTGACGGGATTAATTGACCCCGGGTCTATCGATGCTGGCGTTCGATGAATTCAAGGATATGATCGTTGGTGACATCGCGCGCCTCCCAGTGCACGCAGTGTCCCGCGCCGGGAATCACGCGGAGTTCCGCGCCAGGAATGGCCTTGGAGATCATCTCTGAGGCGCGAGGCGGGCAGTAAGGATCGAGCTCTCCCGCAAGTACCAGGCTGGGGCATTTGATGGCACCGAGTTCCTGGATCATGGGTTCATCCGCGAGTCGTAACATCGCCCGGCAGGCGTTCAGGTAGCCACCCGGATCCCGGACCGCGGCTGTTCGCAGTTGCTGGTATTCAGCGACGAGCTGCTCGTCTCCCATTGAGAAGCATCCGCGTGCGTCAGCCTGCGTAATTGAAGCAATCGCTGCCAGGCCACCGTGCGTCACCTGCTCGATACGTTGGCGGAAGAATGCCTGACCGGAACGGCCTACAGTACATGAACTGGCGACGAGAATGAGTCCCTGCGCCATGGCAGGGAAGTCCAGCGCGAACCGTTGTGCAATGACGCCACCCATCGAAAAGCCGATGAGCCAGGCTGAAGCCATCTCATGGGCGCTCAGGATCTGCGCCAGGTCATCTGCCATCTGCTGAACGGTGCCATTCCCGGCGCCCACGGGGCTGGCGCCGAAACCCCGCACGTCATAGCAGAGGACATTCATCGAGCGCTGCAGGAAGGCCTGCTGCCGTGACCACGCATTACGCGTTTCAGACAGCCCGTGGATCAGGACTACGGCTTTCCCTGCCCTCGATGCGATTACTGCGGTCATCGGCGTCGTCTGGTAGTGCCGGCCCCTGCTGTTCGACTACTTCAAGTGCCTGATAATGCCGTCGTTGATCTCTTCCATGCGAGCCTGCCGTCCGCCGACGCCCGCCCGGAATGCCAGAGTAACACCGTCAAGGCCCAGCATCGCCAGTTCGCGAATCCTGTGCAGGCATTCTCCGGCGGTACCGACAAGGGCGACGTAATCAATGAATTCGGGCGACACGGAACGCTTGTGCCCGGCATGCGAAGACATGTGCTCCAGCCGATTGTAGCTCTCACTGGCGCGCTGGAAGTCCTGCCTGAAGGGCTCCAGGAAATCGGGCAGATTCTTCCACTGGTGGAATGTTTCAGCCTGGGATGCGGCCCAATGGCTGACATCGTCACGAGCGCGGTCACGATCATCCGATATGCCTATGCAGGTCCACAGGTCAAACTTGATTTCGTTGAAATCGCGGCCGACCTCTGCTGCGCCCTTCCGCACGTGATCCATCTGCCACTTGACGAATTCTGCGTTTGCGCCACCCATCAGGATGACACCGTCGGCCACGCGGCCGCACATTGCAAGAATACGGGGTTGATTGGCGGCAACGTAAATCGGTATCTTGCCGGTGGCCGTCACCAGGTGATAAGGCTTTCCGTCAGCACCCTTGACTTCCCCGCCGCTGCACAGCGTATGGATGGTGTTGATGGATTCCTCCAGAAAACTGATGGAGGCGGGCTTCAGCCCTATGGAATAGACACCGGTCCAGCCGCTGCCCAGTCCGATGATGGCGCGACCATTGCTGACTTCATTCAGCGCCGTGAATCCGTTGGCCAGCGTGGTGGGATGCCGCGTGACCGGATTGGTGACCCCGGTCGACAGCTTGATCGTCGAAGTTTGAGTGGCACAAAGCGCAAGCGCGATGTAACAGTCCTTCATCGACAGCTGGACATCGGCGATCCAGGCACTGTCGAAGCCCAGCTTTTCGGCGTTCCGAACGACTTCAACGGTGTGCAGGATGGGCTCGCGGGGGCTGATTCCCAGGGATACTCCGACCTTCATTTCACGCGCTCCTCGGAAGTTGGCGGCTACCTTGAGCCACCTGCGAAAACCACGATCCTCTGACTGGAGAACCTGCCGAACGATCAGTATTCCCGCCGGATTAACGGTGCTGGAACGAAAATTGCCCGATCGCTGTGGTCAAATATACCGCAAATAGGGGTTCTGCTAATGTAGAAGAGCGTCCGCGTCTGAGAGGCGACATTTATCATTAGTGATCCCATTCGAGTGACGCGCCAGGCGGGCGTTGTTTCACTTTTCCTGAATCGACCCGAACGCAGGAACGCGTTGTCGCTGGTGCTACTGAGAAGACTCAGCGAAGCGCTGTCGAGCGAAGTCGGTGAAGGCACGGCGGCGGTAATCATCAGCGGCGTCGACGGGAGCTTCAGTGCAGGCGCGGACCTCGATGACCTGACTGGAACGCTGGCCGACCTGGCGATGGATGACGCCATCGAAGAGGTGACAGGGAAGATCCTCGCGCTGCCGGTTCCGGTAATTGCCGCCATCGACGGACCTTGTATGGGCGGCGCGGTCGACCTCGCCCTGAGCTGTGACCACCGCATCGCCTCGGAGGATGCGATCTTCCACGTGCCTGCCGCCCGCCTGGGCCTGCTTTACAACCCGCGCTCGGTCGTGAGAATGCAGCGACGGCTTGGCCGCGATGCAGTCTTCCGGATGCTGGTCCTCGGCGAACGGCTGGACGCCGACGCCGCACTGCTTGCCGGGATTGTCTCCAGCGTAGTCAACGGTGTCAGTTACGAAGCAGCCCAGGCGATCGCCCTGAGCACCGACGGAAACTTCCTGCCGGCAGTGACCGCAACCAAGCGCTTGCTCAATGCGATTGATGCGCCCGGCTATGACCCCGCAGAGTGGGAAGCGCTGCGTCGTGAGATGTTGTCGTCTCCGGAGCGGCGGGCGGCAGTTGTCCGCGAAAAAAAGCGCCGCGGGCGGCAATAGGGGATCCCTCCGACTCTCGTGCGCCGCATGACCCGTGGCCAGCCGGCCAGACCACGCTTCCTGCTACCGGATCACTGGCCTTTGAATTCCGCTTTGCGTTTCTCGACGAATGCGCTGATCCCTTCCCTGGCGTCATCGGACCGGAGCAACTTCCGGTAAATTGGCAGATCGGCAGTACGCATGGTGCGGAATGCGTCCTGGATGGAATCGGTCTCGATGGCGCGCAGCAATTCCTTGATCGACTGCAGGGCCAATGGCGCTACGCCCGCCAGCTTGCTGGCCCATGCCCTGGCAGTGGGCATGAGCTGATCCTTCGGCACCACGGCATTCACGAGGCCATAGCGTGCGGCCTCCGCCGCTCCCATGCGCTCACCCAGCAGGAGCATTTCCATGGCCTTGTTATACGGCAGGCGCCGCGGCAGGCGCTGAATGGCGCCCGCGTCCGGGACGATTCCGAGGGGCATTTCCGGCAGCGCAAATTCGACATGCTCGGCCGCCACGATCAGGTCACAGGCCAGCGCGATCTCGACTCCGCCGCCAAGCGTAATCCCGTTCAATGCCGCAATGACCGGCTTGTTCAGATTCCAAAGTTCGGTAATGCCGGCAAACCCGCCAGGGCCATAGTCATCCTCCCACCAGTTATCCAGCGACATCTCCCCGGCTTGAACTGCTTTCAGATCCCAGCCGGCACAGAAAATCCGCTCGCCAGCGCCGGTAATAATGCCCACCATCAGATCGGGATCATCACGCAGTGTCACGAAGGCCTCGCCCAGCGCACGGCTTACCTTCATGTCGATGGCATTGGCCTTGGGCTTGTCGATGACAATCTCGAGAACACCGCCGCTGCGAGACACGACAACATGATCTGACATGGCGCTAACCTTCGCTCGTTGTTGAGCGGCAAGTATATTCGCGACCGGGTACCGGATTGCCAACACGTTGGGGCGGCGAATACGCTAATCTACTTGGAATGAGCGCCCCCGATTATAGAGCGCCCGAATTGCTCGCAAACGCGCTGGGCATCAAGAGGGAATTCGGCGCCGACGCGAGGGTGGTAGCGGGCGGGACCGACCTGATCCTAAGAATGAGGGACAAGGTCTTATCACCGAAGGTGCTGATAGACCTGCGGCGGATCTCACTCGCATCGATTTCGCGCCATGCCGGCGAGATGCATCTTGGCGCTTACGTGACCCTGTCGCAGATGCTGGCAAGCGCCGAAGTCCGCGTTGCGTTTCCCGCCCTGGTCGAGGCCTGCCGGTCGTTTGCCGGTCCGCCGATCCGCAATCGCGCAACATTGGGCGGCAATATCGTCAACGCCTCTCCGGCCGCTGACCTGGTGCCGCCTTTGATCGCCTACGATGCCAGCGTCGTGCTTGCCTCGCTATCTGCCAGCCGCGTTCTTCCACTGATGGACTTTTTCACCGGACCCGGCAAGACGGTGATGGAGCCGCATGAGGTACTCACGGAAGTTCGCCTGCCGCTGCCGCCTCCCCGGACAGCCGCCAGCTTCACCAAACTGGGACAGCGTCGTTCCATGGCCATCGCCATTGTCAATTTGAGCGCCAGGTTGACGCTTGATCGGGCTGGCCAGATGAGCGAAGCGCGAATCGTCCTGGGCTCCGTCGCACCAACGGCGATGCGCGCGCGCGCGGCCGAAGCAATATTGACCGGCAATGAGCCCTCCGATGAGCAGTTCGAACAGGCGGCAAACATGGCTGTCGCAGAAATCTCGCCGATCAGCGATGTGCGTTCAGGCAAGGATTATCGCAAGCGTGTGACTGGTGTTCTGGTTCGCAGGGCACTCATGGCTGCCCGGCACAAGTTGGCGGAGGTTGGCCGCAATGACTGACATGGACATCCGGTTGACGGTCAATGGCAGGCTTCAGCACGCGAAAGCAGGGGTCATGCGGACACTATTGACTGTCCTGCGTGAAGACTTCGGGTTGACCGGGACCAAGGACGGGTGCAGTTCCGGCGATTGTGGCGCCTGCGTCGTGGTGATGAACGGGCAGGTGGTCAATTCTTGCATGGTGCTCGCAGCCCAGGCGGATGGCTCCCAGGTCACTACAGTGGAAGGACTCGCCAGCAATGGCGAATTGCATCCGCTGCAGCGCGCATTTGGCGGGACCTGGGCCTTCCAATGCGGCTTTTGCACGCCGGGAATGCTCGTTTCCTGCCATGCCCTGCTGTCGTCCAATGACAATCCTTCGCGCGAGGAAGTCCTGACCGCCATCGCTGGAAACTTCTGCCGTTGTACCGGCTACCAGGGTGTCGTCAACGCGGTGCAACAGGCGGCCGCGGAACTGAGATCGGCTAACGCAGAGGCCGTGCTCCAGCATGATTGACTCAGGCGCCGTCGGCCGTTGGGTGAGCGCACCCGGCGCTTACGACATCGTGACCGGAAAGGCCCGCTATTGCCCGGATCTTGATTTTCCCGGGATGTTGATCGGCAAACTGCTGTACAGCCCGCACGCACGCGCATGCATCAGGCGCCTGGATGTCACCGCGGCGCGTATGATTCCCGGCGTCATTGCGGTCCTCACGCATGCCGATATTCCCGGAGAGAACAGTTACCTGTACGCGGAGCCGGACCAGCCATTGCTGGTAGTCGATGAAGTCCGCTTCCAGGGCGATGCGGTGGCTGCAGTCGCTGCAATCGACGAACAGACGGCTGACGCTGCGCTGCGGGCTATCGATGTCGAATATCAAGCCCTGGACGGGATCTTTGATCCGCTGGCGGCGATGCAGGCAGGTGCCGGTCAGGTAGTGGCCGGCAAAGACAACATCATGATGCACAAGACCTACAGGACCGGCGACGTGGCGGCCGCCCTGGCATCTGCCCATGTCATTGTCGAGAACACCTACCGCACCCAGTGGGCCGAGCACGCTTTTCTCGAGACGGAAGGAGGAGTTGGCCTGGTCGACGCGGATGGCGGCGTTACGGTTTATTCATCCTGCCAGGCGCCCCATCGGGACCGGATGCAAATCGCCCGCGCCCTGGGCCTGCCCGAAAGCAGGGTGCGCGTCATCACTCCTTACATTGGTGGTGCGTTTGGCGGAAAGGACGAAGCGCATGTCCAGATCCACGCCGCATTGCTCGCACACGCGGCCCGCCGTCCGGTTCGCCTGATTCGCGGACGCCGGGAATCGATCCTGACGCACGTAAAGCGTCACCCGTTCATTGTCCACTGCATCACTGCCGCCACCAGGGATGGACGACTGCTGGCGGTGAAGGCCAGGGCCATCGTGGATGCGGGTCCCTATTCAAATGCTACGCACGAGGTCCTGAACAAGTTTGGCGAGTTCATTGGTGGACCGTACACGGTCAAGAACCTCGAGATCGAGAAGATCGCAGTGCGCACCAACAATCCGATAACCGGTGCGTTTCGGGGTTTCGGGGCACCACAAGCAGCTTTTGTCTACGAATCACAAATGGATGATCTGGCACGGAAACTCGGCATGGACCCGCTGGAGATACGGCTGCTCAATGGCGTGGACACCGGAACCAGGATGTATACCGGTGTCGTCGTGCGCGAAGGTAAGGCCATGAAGGCGTCCCTGCGCAGGGCGGCGGAAATGATGGGTTGGCAGCAGCGCGGTGAGTTGGGACGCCAGCCTGCAACTCATTTGCGCCGAGGCTGGGGAATGGCGACTATTTTGAAAGGCTCTGGCATGGGACGTGGATTGCCGGACCATGCCGCCGTTCTGCTGGAAATGCATCGCGATGGCTCCGTCGTGCTGCAAAGCGGTGCCGCGGACATGGGCCAGGGTATCGTCACGGTGCTGGCTCAGCTGGCAGCAGAGAGTCTTGGAGTGGAAATGTCCTCGGTCCATGTGGTCCGGGCAGATACCGCCCAGGCGCCCGACGCAGGCGCATCCTGTGCCAGCCGCCAGGTCATGGTTTCCGGCAATGCCGTGCTGCGTGCGGCCGTTCCGATACGCGACTCCCTGCTGCAGGTAGCCGCTGAAAAAACAGGTGTTGCCAGGGACCGCCTGGTCCTGCATGGCGGCAGACTGCATGTCGATGGCCAAGCACACGATCTCACGGTCGCAGAACTCGCCAGGCGCGCCTTGTTCCGCGGCTACCCCTTGCAATCGGAGGGCCGCTACGAACTTGAGTATCCGGCTGACGCACCGGAGGTGACCTACCGCTACAGCCAGGAAGTTTTCCAGTTTTGCACCCAGATTGCGCAGGTGCTGGTGGATTGCGAGACCGGGCAGGTCGCCGTGGAGAGGCTCGTCGCGGTTCATGACGCGGGGAAGATGATCAACCCAGGTGGCGTTTACGGGCAGATAGAAGGCGGTGTGGCACAGGGTATCGGTTATGCGCTGACCGAGGAACTCCGGGTCACGGAAGGGCACACGTTGAACGCCTCACTGGAGAACTATGTGATTCCAATGGCGCTCGACATTCCTGAACTGGAGATGGACGTGCTGGAAATGCCTGAGCCGCTCGGTGCCCCGCTGGGAGCAAAGGGAATAGCGGAATCGCCGATCATCCCGACTGCGCCGGCGATCCGGAACGCGATTCTTGACGCCATTGGCAGGCCGCTGTACCAGTTGCCGATGACCGCAGAACGGGTGTTGTCGGCACTGGATGCAGCGCCATGTGCCGATCCGGCATAGGCACTTAACGCACCAGCAGTCGTGCGCCTTCCGGGCGCAGGGTCTTCAGGCCCTGCGCGCCGCGTCCTCTTCGGCTTCGCGCTCGAAGTCCCCCGTGGCCGCAGCAGGCTCGCCGGCGGAGGTGTCAGGGTAGAACTCGCGCCACACCCTGTCAATGTCCGCGAGCGGCACATCGGTCGCGTGACCGCGGTCGCGAACATACTCCATGTGCCGCTTGCCGGCAGCATCAAAGGGATGGAACACCGAGTCGGTCTTGCCGTCGAAGTCGAGCGTGTTGACGCCGAAGCGCTCGCAGAGCGTGCGATTGAAGGTGGGGGTTGCCTTGAGCCATCTTCCTCCGAGCCAGAGCTCGGTGAACGCGTGATAGGCGAAGACGTCGGTTCCCATTTCGGCTTTCAGGCGCTCGGTTGTCAGGTGGTTTCGCACGTCGGCGAAACCGAGCCGGGCGGGCATGCCGGCAGCACGGGCAGCGGCGGCGAACAGGACGGCCTTGGAGATGCAGAATCCTTTGCCCGTCTCGAGTGTCGTCGTGGCTTTGAGGCCGTCGATGCTGAGAACGATGCCATAAGGGTCGTAACGAATCTCATCGCGCACGGCATAAAAGAGTCGAACGGCTTTGTCGAGTTCAGTCTGAGCGTCGCCCACGACGCGCGCCACGAATGCCCGCACGGCGGGCGCATCCCGCTCGATGAACGGGGTCGGCGCGAGGCACTCGGCAAGATCGGCGCTGGTGGTACGTTCGGTCATTCCGGCTCGGATTGTACTGTCCTTGCCCCCTTTTGTGGCACCCTTGGAGAAATCGTCAGGCGTGGGCGAGCGGGCCATGGCCATGGATGACATTGCATTTCTTGACGCCACGGCACAGGCCGCCCTTGTGCACGGCAAGGAAGTGTCGCCGACCGAGCTGGTCAGCGGCGCGATTGCGCGGATCGAGCGATTCAATCCCGGGCTCAATGCGGTCATCACTCCTCTTTTTGAACAGGCCCTGGAGGCAGCAACACGGGTAGCTCTGAATTCCCCTTTTGCCGGTGTACCGTTCCTGCTTAAGGATCTGGTGGCGGATTGCGCGGGCACCCCGCGATCGGACGGTTCGGGATTCCTCGCCGGCCGTTACGTTTCGCCAGGGGACAATGTACTTGTGAGCCGCTTCAAGAAAGCGGGTCTGATCGTTCTCGGCAAGACCAATACTTCGGAGTTTGGCTTGCTGCCAACGACCGAACCTCGGCGCTTTGGCCCCACCCGGAACCCCTGGGATACCAGCCGCGGTACGGGTGGTTCCAGCGGCGGCTCATCCGCGGCCGTCGCCGCGGGGCTGGTAGCTGCTGCGCACGCCAACGACGGCGGTGGATCGATCCGGATTCCGGCTTCATGTTGCGGCCTGGTCGGCCTGAAGCCGACGCGCGGACGAAACAGCCTGGCGCCGGACATGGGCGATATTGCCGGTGGCATCATCTGCGAACATGTTGTGACGCGATCAGTGCGTGACAGCGCCGCGATCCTGGACGCCACTGCCGGCTCGGTGCCTGGCGATCCCTGCCCGTTGCCCTTGCCGGAACGGCCGTTTGCCGCGGAAGTGGGTCGCGATCCCGGGCGCCTGCGCATCGGGTTCGGTACCGTGGCCCTGAACGGCGCGGCGGCACATCCGGAGTGTGCTGTTGCCGCGCGATCCGCGGCCCTACTGTGCGAAGCATCGGGTCACGAAGTCGAGGAAGCTTCACCCGTAGCCGAGAGCAGCCAATTGTTCCGCTCCTTTGGCGCGGTGATGACCGGCTACCTCGGATGGTCCATCAAGGCCTGGGCGCAACGCACCGGCTTCACACCGCAGGAAACCGATTTCGAACCCGCAACCTGGCGGCTGTATCAGCAAAGCCTGGCGCAAAGCGGGGGCGACTACCTGCAGGCCTGGCAGGCCCTGCAGCAGAGTTGTCGCGATTTCGCGGCCTTCTTCACTGATCATGACATCTGGCTCACGCCGACCCTGGTCCAGCCGCCGGTCCCTCTGGGTTATTTCGACTACAAGCACGAAACACGCAAGCAATACATCGATCGTCTTGGCCATTTCACCGGCTTCACGCTGATTGCCAACGCGACCGGACAGCCGGCGATTTCGCTGCCACTGCATTGGTCCGACCAGGGCTTGCCGATTGGCGTGCAGTTGACGGGTCGCTTTGGCGGCGAGGCGACCCTGATCCGCCTGGCGGCGCAACTGGAAAGGGCCCGGCCCTGGTTGCACCGACGCCCGCCGGTCGGCGCAGCGCCGTGACCCACTGGATCAAGGCTGAAGACGTCGGCGAAATCCTGCATGCCGGCATGACGGTGTTCGTCGCGGGCGCCACCGCCGAACCCCGCGAGATTCTGCAGACCCTCGCTGCCCAGGGTTCGTGTTGTGCCGGTGTGCGCTTTGTGTCCGTTACAGTTCCGGGCGTCAACGGTGTCGACTTCTCGGCGTTGCATCCCCAGGCCAGCTCCACGGCGTTTCTGGCGACGGCAGAAAACCGGAAGTCGATCGCTGCAAACCGCGTTGATTTCATCCCGCTGCACTACAGTGATATTTACAGTTACCTCGAACGCGAATTGAGGATCGACGTGGTCCTGCTGCAGTTGCCGCCAGCCGGCAACGACGGAGCCGTTTGCCTGGGCGTCAGCGCGGACTTCACGCCCGCAGTCCTCGACAAGGCCGGGCTGGTGATCGGCGAAATCAATCAGCACCAACCCGCGCCAGCCGATAGCCCGCGAATACCGCTTGCCCGTCTGGACTACGCACTTGCCTGCGACCGGCCGGTTCCCACGCTTGCCAGTGCATCGATCAGCGATGCCGGGCGCCGGATCGGCGGCCACGTGAGTGAACTGATCAAGGACGGCGACTGTATCCAGATCGGTATCGGCGCCATTTCCGACGCGATCATGAATGGTCTCTCCGGCAAGAACGACCTAGGCATCCACTCAGGCATGATCAGCGACGGCATCATGACTTTGGCTCAGGCCGGGAATATCACGGGAAGCCGGAAATCCCTGGACACGGGCAGGATCGTCAGCGGCGCCACGCTGGGCAGCCAGCGCCTCCTGGAATGGGCGGGTGCCGCGCCACAACTGTCGATCCGGCCGGTCGGCTATACCCATGACAGCGGGGTCATCCGCCGGATCGACAACTTCGTATCGATCAACTCCGCCCTGGAGGTCGACCTGTTCGGACAGGTCAATGCAGACATGCTGGGGGGCCGCCAGTTCAGCGGCACGGGCGGCGCGGTCGACATGATGCGTGGCGCAGCGCTTTCCCGGGGCGGCCGATCCATCATTGCGCTCGGTGCAACTGCGGACGGCGGCAAGATCTCACGCATCGTTGCTGCGCTCGCGCCCCACACTGCGACGACGGCCCTGCGCACGGACATCGATTACGTCGTCACCGAGTACGGCGCGCGGCGGATTCGGCACTTGCCCGCCATGGCGCGGGCCCGGGCATTGATCGAGATTGCCCATCCGGATTTCCGCGCCCAGTTGCATCAGCAGTGGAGTGAATTGGCGCGTAGCTGACCGCTATGGAGCGTGCCTGTCAGCGTCGGACAGCGCCGCTGCCGAGGCGACATCGGCGATCACTATTGCCTGCGTGCGTGCCACCCGCCCGGCGGGGATTGCCGCATCATGCGCCACGAGGCTACGCAGCATGGCAGCCTTGGCTCCGCCGGTGACCAGCCACAGGATGCACCGGGCCCGATTCAGTGCCGCAAAGGTCAAACTGAGCCGCCGCATACCCTGATAAACGCCGCTCACGCCAACCTCGGCATCACCCAGATCGAGCAACGCATCGCCAGGCACCAGCGATGCGGTGTGCCCATCTGGTCCCAGACCGAGTTGCACGACGTCGAGCACCGGCGGCTTCCCCGCAAACATCGCCAACGTTTCACTGTAGCCGCTCGCGCAGCGTGCAAGCACAGCAGCATCGACCGGCATTGCGTGAAACTGTGAGGCAGGCAGGCGACCGGGGCGCACGAGCAACTCGCGGATCCGCCGCGCATTTCGGCGCTCGTCGTCGAAGCGCACGGCGCGCTCATCGACCTGGAAGACATGCAGTGAACCCCATGAAACGGGCTCACTCAGCAGTGCCTCGAGCATCTGCCATGGAGTCTCGCCACCACTCAGTGCAATCGAACAGACACCGCGCGATTTGACCGCTGCCTCGATCTTGGCAGCGAGCGTCGCGGCCGCCATCACTGCGGCGGCCGTCGCGCTCTGCGCAACGTTCACTCTCACCCAGACTCTCCTGGCACCGCCAGTCGTCGTCAGACCGAGTAGGCCTGGGAGGTCGTCGACCCGCCGCGGCCTGTCCAGTCTGTATGGAAGAACTCGCCCCGTGGATGATCGATGCGCTCGTAGCCGTGCGCACCGAAATAGTCACGTTGCGCCTGCAACAGATTCGCGGGCAGCCGGGCCGAGCGGTAGCCGTCGAAATAAGCGAGCGCTGAACTGAAACATGGCACGGGAATGCCGAGCGTCACCGCCGTGACAACCACGCGTCGCCAGGCGGCCTGCCGGATTTCGACCGCCTGCTTGAAGTACGAATCGCGCAGCAGATTGACCAGCCCGGGACTGCGATCGAAGGCCTTCTTGATCTCGCCGAGGAATGCCGACCGGATAATGCAGCCACCGCGCCAGGTCAGGGCGATTCCGCCAAAATTCATGTTCCAGCCGCGAGTGTGCGCGGCAGCGTGCAGCAGCTGGTAACCCTGCGCGTAGCTGACGATTTTCGAGGCATACAGCGCCTGACGAAGATCGTCGACCAGACGACTCGCATCACCGCTGAACATGCCCACCTCAAAACCAATTTGCCGGGACGCCTCCACACGCTCCGCCTTGGCCGCCGACAGGCAGCGCGAGAATACGGCCTCGCCGATCAGGGTGAGCGGCATTCCCTCGTCGAGTGCGGCGCTGACGGTCCACTTGCCAGTACCCTTCTGGCCGGCGACGTCCAGGATGAGATCGATGACATTCCCGCCATCCCTGGACTGGAAGCCGAGGATGTCCCTGGTGATCTCGATCAGGTAACTGTCGAGCTCACCAGCGTTCCAGTCCGCGAATACCTTGTGCATTTCGGCGTTGCTCATGCCAAGGCCGCGCTTCATCAAGTCATAGGCTTCGCAGATGAGTTGCATGTCCCCGTACTCGATGCCGTTGTGGACCATCTTCACGAAGTGGCCCGCCCCGTCTTCGCCGATCCAGTCGCAGCAGGGCTCGCCCTCGGGTGTTCGCGCGCAGATGGCGTGGAAGACCGGCCGGATGTGGGGCCACGCGGCGGGGCTGCCGCCCGGCATCAGCGAGGGTCCGCGCAACGCCCCTTCCTCGCCACCTGATACGCCGGAACCGACATACAACAGGCCTGCCTTTTCGGCCTGCCGAACGCGACGAATCGTGTCGGTGAACTGGCTGTTGCCGCCATCAATCAGGATATCGCCCGGCTGCAGCAACGGTGTGAGCTTGTCGATCAGCTCGTCCATCGCCGGGCCCGCTTTCACCAGCATGAAAATCTTGCGCGGCCGCGCCAGCGATGAGACGAACTCCTGCAGGGTGCCCGCGCCGACAAATCGCTTCCCGCCGCCGCGCCCGCACATGAATTCCCGGACCTTGGCGGCGGTGCGATTGTAAAGGCAGACGGAGAATCCCTTGCTCTCGATGTTCAGGGCCAGGTTTTCGCCCATCACGGCAAGTCCGATCAGACCGATGTCAGCGATTGGATTGTTCATGACGTCAGGATAATCCACCGGGGTACGGAGATCAGTTCTGGCGTGCGGCAACCCGATCGGCGGCGGCCAGCACCACGCGCGCCAGGCGCTCACGGTCCTCGAGGCTCGTCATCAGAATCGGCGCTGAAACCACCTCGATGCCGGCGGGCATGATCGTGGCAGCGTCGGTTTCGTCCACCACGAAGACGTCGAGCAGGTCCGCGTACCGACGGGTGACGGCCTCCGCGCCGGGTTCGAGCTCCAGTTCGCGCATGATCTTGGCGGTCGGGCCCCTGACGGCCTGGCCGCCGATGACCGGCGAGACGGCGATGACCGGCGCGCGGCATTCGGCGAGGACCGCCCGAATTGCCGGGATGGCGAGGATCGGCTCGATACTGAGGAACGGATTGGACGGGCAGATGACCACCGCCCGCAGGTCCCTGCTGCCGAGGGCAGTCAACACCTCCGGATGCGGTCGGGCGGTGTCGGCGCCAAGGTAGGCGAGCTGCCGGACCCTGGGTGCACAACGCAGGCGCACGAAGTAGTCTTGGAAGTCCAGCCAGCCGGTATCGGTTTCCAGTCGTGTGCGCACGGGATCATCGCTCATCGGCAGAATGCGTGTTGCGATCCCGAGTTTCCGACGGAGTCGATCCGTTAGCTCCGAAAGCGTTTCGCCCGCCGCCAGCCGCCGCGTCCGCTCAACATGCATGGCGAGGTCAGCGTCCCCCAGCCGGAACCACGTTTCGCCACCCAGCTGCTCGAGCGCGCTCATGAACGTCCAGGTCTCATCGCGCCGGCCCCACCCCTGTTCGGGATGCGCGAGACCGGCCAGCGTGTAGACCAGCGTGTCGAGGTCCGGCGAGATGGCGAGTCCCAGGTGGCTGAAGTCGTCGCCGGTGTTGACGATGACCGTAAGCTGCCCTTGGTCGAGCACACGGGCAAGGCCAAGCGCGAGCTTCGCACCCCCAATGCCGCCCGACAGCGCGACCACCGCAGCCGTCATCGAAACAGGTCTTCCCCCGCCGGGCGAATCAAGGACCTAGCCGGCAGGCACCGATCCTGACGCGGCAGTCCCCGCACGATGACGACGGGTCGCGCCTCGTCGGCCTGACCCATCAGCAGGGAGGCCGCCGCTGCGATCTCATCTGCATACCCGATCACCGTCACCTGCAGCTTGCGGCCAAACAGGTCGGGTTGCCCGCGCAAATCGAGCAGCGCAGGGAGTCCGGCGCAGCCGATCGCCACGCCGACCGTGCCCAACCGCCAGGGCCGGCCAAGGCTGTCGTTGATGACGACGCCAATCCTGCAGCCAAACCTCCGCTGCAGCCCCTCCTGAAGTCGCGCGGCGCTGGCATCCGGGTCCCGCGGCAACATCAGTGCAAGCTGCCGGTCGTGCGGACCAGCTACGTTCGACTGGTCCACACCGGCATTCGCCATGACGAAACCGAGGCGGTGTTCTACGATCAGCACATCCCGTCCGGAACGCACGATGCGCCGCGCATCGGCCAGGATGACCTCGACGAGACGCGGGTCCTTGTTCACTTCGCGCGCCAGGGTCTCGGCTCGCTGCGAAGGCTCGATGGTCGCGAGATCGACGAACCGGCCTTCCGCTTTCGACACGACCTTCTGCGCGATGACCACGACGTCGTGGTCCTGCAGCACGAGGCCGGCGGTCGCAATACCCGCAATGATCAGTCCGGTCAGGTCGTCGCCGGGTTGTACCAGCGGAATGCCGGGCACGGCGATCAGCTGCAGGCTGGCTGTCACTCAGGTTTCACCGGCGGCAGCCCCGTTTAGCTGAACTCTGCGCGCAATCTCGGCAGCACGTGCCCGGCGTACAGGCGTATGAAATTCTCCTGATCCGGTCCAGGGGCATGAAAGACGAGATGACGGAACCCGAGTTCAACGTACGGCCGGATCCGTTCAACATGTACGTCGGGATCCGCAGAGACGATCCAGCGCTTTGCCGCACGCTCGACCGGCAGCGCGTCGGCGAGGCGCTCCATCTCCAGCGGATCCTCGACGGACATTTTATCTTCAGCCGACAGTCCGAGCGCCGCCCAAAACCGTGTGTCCTCGAGCGCGCGCCGCGGATCGAGGTCGAATGACACCTTCATCTCGATCATCCGGTCAATGGCATCGGCCGGCCGGCCGGCCGCCAGCAGGCCCGCCGCCACGTTTGGCAGCAGCGTGTCGCGGTAAAGTTCCGGCGCCTTGCCGCTTGTGCAGATGAAGCCGTCGGCCACCTGCCCCGCATACATCGAGATCTTCGGCCCGGCGCCGGCGATGTAGATCGGCGGCATGGCTTCGGACCGGTCGTAAATCGTTGCCTTCTCCGTACTGTAGTACTCGCCCTTGAATGTAACGCGCTCCTCCGACCACAGCAGGCGAATCAGCTTGACCGCCTCGCGTAGCCGCGCAAGGCGCTCCTTGGGCTCAGGCCACTTGATGCCGGTGGCGGGCACTTCATTCAGCGACTCGCCCGTGCCAACGCCCAGAATTATGCGCCCCGGAAACATCGCCGAGAGCGTTCCGAACGCCTGAGCAACGATCGACGGGTGATAGCGGAAACTCGGAGTGAGTACGCTCGTGCCAATCGCAATGCGCGAGGTGCGCGCCCCGAGCGCGCCCATCCAGCTGACTGCGAAGGGAGCATGGCCGCCCGTGTGGCGCCACGGCTGGAAGTGGTCGCTGATGAACACGGAGTCAAATCCCTGTTGCTCCGCGAGCACCGAAAACGCCAGGAGTTGGCCCGGCCCGAACTGCTCGGCTGACGCCTTGTAGCCAAATTTCAGCAATGTCCCGCTCCCGCGATCCGTGTGCGCCGCTCCAGCGCCATATCGCTCTGCATGACAGCTGCCCGTAGCGGCAGCGGGCGTTCATAGAGGGTCGTGCGCTGAACTGCCGGGCGGCCGATGCGGCGCGCGAGACTCCTAATCGCTGCTGCTCCGAATTCCTGCCCGTGGACACCGCCGGCGGCCCGAGTGATGGATTCGTTCATGAGAGTGCCGCCAATGTCATTTGCACCGGCTTGGAGGCATAACGCCGCGCCGTCCGGCCCCATCTTCACCCAGGATGTCTGGATATTGGCAATGAGCGGGTGCAGTGCAAGTCGCGCCACCGCGTGCATGAGCACAGCCTCGCGCAGGGTCGGGCCCGAGCGCGCACGACCCTTGCGCCAGAGCGGCGCTTCCACGTGCACGAATGGCAGCGGCACGAACTCGGTGAAACCGCCGGTTTCGGCCTGCAGCCCGCGAATCCGCAGCAGGTGCCTGGCCCAATGCGCTGGTTGATCGACATGCCCGAACATGATGGTGGCAGTCGATCTGAGACCCATGGCATGCGCCGTTCGCATCACCTCGAGCCACTCGCTGGTGCTCAACTTGTCTGGGCAAAGGATTGCGCGCACCTCGTCATCGAGGATCTCGGCAGCGGTGCCGGGCAGGGTCGAGAGGCCTGCCTGCCGGAGGCGGCGCAGGTAATCCGCGAGAGTCAGACCGAGAGTCCGGGCGCCGTGCAGGATCTCCAGCGGCGAGAAAGCATGGACATGCATCTGGGGCGCTGCTTCTCTCACCGCAGCAACGATGCCGAGATAGGTGTCGCCGGTAAATCTCGGGTGAATGCCACCCTGCAGGCAAACTTCCGTGGCGCCTACCTGCGCGGCCTCAACGGTGCGTCGGGCAATCTCTTCGAGGTCGAGGTCATAAGCCGGGCCACGCAGGCTGCGCGCACCGTAGCCCTTCGAGAATGCGCAGAAGCCGCAATGATAGGTGCAGATATTCGTGTAATTGATGTTGCGATTGACGACGTAGGTGATGCTGTCACCCACGACCGCCGCTCGCAGACTGTCGGCCGCGTCTAGGACTGCCCGAAAGTCGCTGCCGTCGGCAGCGAACAGCGTGGTGATCCCGGCTTCCGTCAGTTGCTCCCCGGCCTGTGCCGCCGCGAGCAGCGGCGCAATCGCCTGCGAAGCGGTTACTGGCGTGCGCTGCGACGGGAGCCGCCCCGTAACCGACGGGGGCAGCGCAGTCGCGGTCCCGGCATGCCAGGCATCCGGGCGTGCGAGGCCCCGGCTGTCGGTCAGATGCAGGATGCTGGGCACGAGCGCGGCATCGACCCAGCGCGCCGGCGTACGGGCATGACCCGGGCCAATGGCCAGGCGCTCGACGAGTTGCCGGCCGACCGCTGCGGTCTCCTGTTCAAGGTCCACGAGCTGCGGCCAGGGCGCCTCCGGATTGACGTGGTCGGGCGTCACCGGGGATACGCCACCCCAATCATTGATGCCCGCCCGGATCAGGGGTTCGAGCTCACCCGAGCGCAGGTTAGGTGGAGCCTGCACCGACAGGCTCTTGCCGAACAGGAGCCGTGTGACCGCGATCGTCCAGAGCTGCTCCTTGAGCTCTGGCTCCGGCGCATTCTCCATCTTCGTACCGGGCTTGGCCCGGAAGTTCTGGATGATTATTTCCTGCAAATGACCGAATTCGTCGTGCAGGTCCCGCAGGCACAGCAGCGACTCGATCCGCTCCTTGCGTGTCTCGCCGATTCCGATCAACAGCCCGCTCGTGAATGGAATGGCAAGTTCGCCGGCCAGTCGCATGGTTTCGAGCCGGCGTGCCGGCCATTTGTCCGGTGAGCCGAAGTGGGGCCCGCCTCGCTGCGACAGCCGCTCGGAAGCCGTTTCGAGCATGAGACCCATCGATGCCGACACGGGCCGAAGCCGCTGGAGCGCCATGCGGTCCATGACTCCGGGGTTGAGGTGCGGCAGCAGTCCGGTCTCACGCAGCACCAGACCTGCCATCTGCTCGAGGTAATCGAGTGTCGTCGTCAGGCCGCGCTCCTCGAGCGCGCGCCGGGCGATCAGGTAGCGCAGCTCCGGCTGGTCGCCCAGCGTGAACAACGCTTCCTTGCAGCCGGCAGCCTGGCCTGCGCGCGCGATGTCCAGCACGGCCTCCGGCGACAGGTAGGGACTCGCGAGCAGGCGCGGCGCCTTGGCGAAAGTGCAGTAATGGCAAACGTCGCGGCACAACTGCGTCAGGGGGATGAAGACCTTGCGCGAATAGGTAACCACCCTGTCGAAGCCTGCCAGGGTAAGCGCCTCGGCTGCCTGCATGAGCGGCTCGAGCGGCGCTTCAATGAGGTTGAACGCCGCCGTCGAATCCAGCACGCGGCCGCAGGCCGCGTTCTCGATTACCCGCAACGTGTCTGAGTCAGGCATGGGCCTCCGTCGGCAGCCAGCGGCAGTAACGCATAGGTCGGGTCCACGCGCACTCGCAGGCGACTCAGGTCCTCGGCCATGTCGAGGTCAAATTCCAGGCCTGGCGCCCGCACAAGTTCCGGCTTCAGACCAAGACGCATCGCCTCCTTGAAATGACGCAGGCGGCTACCGGGGCCGAAATGGAATCGAAATGCCGCCGGGGCTGCCAGGTAAAGGCCATTGGTGCTCATTCCCTCGATATCGGTCGCCAGCGCAAAGCCCGTACGCCGGCCGCTCTCGACGAGTGCGTCGATATCTGCGGCGGTGATCATCGGCAGATCGGCCGGGAGCACGACGAGTTCACCCATTCCCCGGTCGACGAGCGTCTGCCGCGCCGTGTCCAGCACCGCGTTGAGGCCATGACCTGAGTCCTCGAGCACGGGAATGTCGGACGGCACCGTATCGCGCTCGGGGCTGACGACGACGATACGGTCGATCGTCCGCGCAGCCCTGAGTGCCGTGAGCACCCGTTCCAGCATGAGTCGCACGAGCGACAGGCGCGCCTCGGCCGCGAGCCTGCCCGCGAGACGGCCCTTGCACTCCGCCCGCCGCTTGACGGCAACCAGAGCCCAGCAGGTGTCGGGTGGCGGGTCGGTCAAGTGGAAGTGCATCTGGCTTGCCTCACGCGAGCGTCGTAGCAACTATTATGATCACATCGCCGCTCGGCGGTCTCCGGTTTGGCGAATTCACCGGACCTGCCGCAAGACCGGACGATCTACGTCACCCTGTCCGGCAATTCCCCATAGATGATGATCGAGAGCATGCGGATGGGCACTTTGACCAGTTTTTCGGGGCCATGTGCTATGTCCCCCCGGAAGGTCAGCGAATCGCCGGGACGCAGATGGTAGCTTCGCTGCCCGAGCCGGTAAACGATCTTGCCGCTCAGCACATGAATGAACTCGGTTCCCGGGTGTTCGAACCCCGGAAACACCTCGCTCTTGTCGGTGAGCGTCACCAGGAAAGGCTCGAAGACCTTTTGCGGCCCGCGCTGCGCCGCAAGGAGATGATAGGTATGGCCGCGCTTCGTTCCGCGGCGCACTACCTCAAGACCCTGGCCCGCAGGCACGAGCTGCGCGTCCTCGCCCTCGATGCCGATTTCCTGCAACAGGTGGGAGGGCCGCACGCCGAGCGCGCCGGCCAGGGACACGATCGTCTCGAGGCTCGGGCTGGTACGCCCGGTTTCAAGGCGGCTCAGCATCGCAGCGCTGATACCAGCGCGTGTGGCGACGACGGCGAGCGTCAGGCCCAGGCTGTCACGAATGCGCCGGGCCACCCGGCCGAGTTCCGCAGCTGAAGCGAACGCGCAGGCCGCGGTACCCGGCATCGGGGCCATGGATTTCGCGAACTTTGGTCTTGCGCGCCGGCCTGCGGTATGCATGACGATTACTATTGTTGCATGTCATGCAACTTGATGCTACACATGCGAGTCCACCGATCCAGTTCCAGGTGATGGATCCGCGATGCCATGGCGTCTCGTCAGGTTCGCACTCTCCTCGGGGCACCCGGAGCCGCGCATGTTCACGCGGCACGAGCGGCTGAAAAGCGCCTACGACGTCGTCATCATCGGCGCGGGCGGTCACGGCCTGGCAGCCGCCTACTACCTCGCCCGTGACCACGGCATGACGGATGTGGCCGTGCTCGACCAGAGCTATATCGGCGGCGGCAACACCGGCCGCAATACGACCATCATCCGCTCCAACTATCTGACGCCCGATGGCGTCAAGTTTTACGACGAGAGCGTGCGGCTGTGGCGGGACCTGTCTCAGGACTTCGACCTCAACCTTTTCTACTCGACGCGCGGACATTTCACGCTTGCTCACACCGACTCGGCCATGCGCACCATGCGCTGGCGCGCAGAGGTGAACAAGCACTTCGGCGTCCAGAGCGAGGCGGTCGATGCCAAGACGGTCGCCGAGGCGATTCCAATGATGGACCTCAGCTGCGGCGGTCACGGGCCGCCGGTTCTGGGTGCGCTCTATCATGCGCCCGGCGCGATCGCTCGGCATGACGCCGTGGCCTGGGGTTATGGCCGCGGCGCTGACCGGCGCGGCGTCGAGATTCACCAGGAAACGCAGCTGCTCGGCGTCGAACTCGAGGACCATGGATCGGGCCCGGCCGTCGTGGGCGTACGCACCAATCGGGGCCGGATCGCAACCCGCAAGTTGCTGTGCGCGGTTGCCGGATCGACTCCCGGGGTGCTCGCGATGGTGGGCCTGCGCTCGCCGATCCACATCCATCCGCTCCAGGCGATGGTCTCGGAGCCACTCAAGCCGTGGCTCGATCCCATCATTGTTTCAGGCTCGCTGCACATTTATGTCAGTCAGTCGGCGCGTGGCGAGCTCGTCATGGGCGCCTCGCTCGATCCCTATGAGCTGCACTCGACGCGTTCGACGCTCGACTTCGCGGAGTCCCTGAGCGCCCACCTGCTCGAGTTGTTCCCATTTCTATCGGATGTGAGGATCGTGCGGCAGTGGGCCGGCATGGCCGACATGACGCCCGACTTCGCGCCGATCATGGGCAAGACGCCCGTGCAGGGTTTCTATCTCGACTCGGGCTGGGGAACCTGGGGCTTCAAGGCGACCCCGGTGTGCGGAAAGACAATGAGCTACACGGTTGCGAATGATCAGGACCACCCGCTGATCCGCGGCTTCGCCTTCGACCGTTTCGCGCACTATGCACTGACCGGCGAGAAAGGCGCCGCCTCGGTCGGTCATTAGCCATGAAGATCCTCACCTGCCCGATCAACGGCCCGCGGCCCATCACCGAATTCGCATATGGCGGGGAACTGCGCGAGATGCCGGATCCGGCGCGTGCGACGGATGCCGAGTGGACCGACTACGTATTCAATCGCAACAGTGTGCCAAGCACGAAATGCGAGTGGTGGTGCCATACGTCGAGCGGCGTGTGGTTCATCGCCGTGCGGGATACGGCATCAGACGTCACATTGCGTACCTTCCTGTATGCGAGATCGGCCGGGGGCGCCCCGTGAATCGTCTCGCAGCTCGGCCGGGTGAATGGATCGACCGCTCGCAACGGATTGCATTCTCATTCGAGGGCCACGCACACCACGGTTACCAGGGCGACACCCTGACGAGCGCGCTGATCGCGTCAGGCGTACGCACGCTCGGACGCTCGTTCAAGTATCACCGTCCTCGCGGCGCGTTGTCCGTCGCGAATCACGACGCGAATGCCATTGTGCAGATTCGACGCGCCGGTCGCAGCATCCCGAACCAGCGCGCCGATCTGCTGCCGATCGCAGAGGGACTCGAGGCATTCGCCGTCAACACGCAAGGCGGCCTCGCCAGGGATCGCCGCCGGCATCTCGACCGCCTGTCGGCGTACTTGCCGGTCGGCTTCTACTACAAGGCCTTCCACAGCAAGCGGCTGTTCCCTTACTGGGAACGGCTGTTCCGCAATCTGACGGGGCTTGGCGCCGTCGATCTCGACGCGCCGCGGGTCGTTACACCGAAGCGTCACGAATTCGCCGACGTCGCAGTGATCGGGGCCGGGCCTGCGGGACTCGCCGCGGCCGTGGCGGCAGCGGACGCGGGCGCCGAAGTTGTGCTCGTGGATGAGAATCCAAGGATTGGCGGCAGCGCGACCTACGCGCTCGCTTCCGAAACAGCGAGCGCGCAGCGGGTTGCCGATCTTATCGGCTCCGTGACCTCGCACCCGCGCATCCGTCGATTCGTGACGACCGTCGCGACAGGTCTCTATGCCGACCACCTGCTCGCCCTCGTCACGCAGGACCGCCTGCTCAAGCTGCGTGCCGGCTCGGTCATCATCGCCCAAGGGGCCTTTGAGCAACCGGCGGTGTTTCGCAACAATGACCTGCCCGGCGTCATGCTGGCATCCGGCGCGCAGCGACTCATGCATCGCTACGCGGTGGCGCCGGCTTCGCGCGTCGGCATTCTAGGCGCAAATGTCCATGCATACCGCGCGGCGCTCGACGCACGCGCGGCCGGCATTGAGGTTTCGGTCCTGCTCGACCTGCGCGAGAGACCTGGACCGCAATCGCTGCCCCTTGCCGAGACGCTACGGGCCCAGGGCGTGCGGGTGCTGAACGGCACCGGCGTGTATGCGGCGCATCGCGGTGGTAGCGGAGACATTGACAGCATTGAACTCGCCGAGTGGCGCGAGGGTGCGTGGCGGCGCTCGTCGGCCAACGCGATCGCGGTTGACGGACTCTGGATGAGCGTCGGCTTCGCGCCGGCCGACGCGCTGCTGAGGCAGGCGGGTGCGGTGGTGCAATATGACGCGCGCGCGTGTCAGTTCGTGCCCGGCGTGCTGCCGCCCGGTCTGTTCGCCTGCGGCAAGGTCAACGGCGTGTTCGATCTCGATGCGCGAGTTGCTGACGGCCAGCGCGCTGGCACCGCGGCGGCTCTTCACTGTGGATTCGAATCGAGATCCTGTTTTGGTGTCGGCGCGCCCGATCAGGAGACGGCAACGCACCCGTATCCGATCGTCGAGCATCCGGAGGGCATGAACTTCGTCGATTTCGATGAAGACCTGCAGCTCAAGGATTTCGCCAATGCCGTCCAGGAAGGATTCGACAATGCCGAACTGCTGAAGCGCTTTACGACGGTGGGCATGGGCCTGAGCCAGGGCAAGCACTCCAACGCCAACGCGCTGCGCGTGCTCGCGCAGCTGCGCGGCATGCCGCTCGATTCAATTGCCCAGACGACCGCCCGGCCGATGTTTCAGTCCGTCCCTATGTCGCATCTCGCGGGTCGCGGATTTTCGCCCGAGCGGCGTACGCCGGTGGATGCCGATCACGAGTCGCTCGGTGCCGTCTGGATGCCGGCCGGCAACTGGCGACGCCCCGCGTACTACCGGCGCGACCGGCTGACGCGCGAGGAATCAATCGCGGCGGAAGTGCGCGCGCTCCGTGGGGGCATCGGCCTGATCGACGTCGGCACGCTCGGCAAGATCGAGGCGCACGGCTCGCAAGCGGGCGAGTTCCTCGATCGCGTTTACACGGGGCATTTCGGTTCATTGAAAGTCGGCATGACGCGCTACGGCCTGATGCTCGATGAAAGCGGCGTCATTGTCGACGACGGCGTCATCGCGCGGCTCGCGCCGGAAGTGTTCTATTTCACGACCACGACGGGCAATTCGGCCGCACTATTCCGCGAGCTGGTACGGCTGGCGACGTGGTGGCGAATGCCGGTCAGCCTGGTCAATCTTACCGGGCACTTTGCCGCCTTCAACCTCGCCGGCCCGCGTTCCCGGGAGGCGCTGGCCAGGCTCACGTCGCTCGCACTCGACGATGCGGCGTTTCCCTATCTGGGGGTGCGCGAAGCAAAGATCGCCAACGTCCCGGCTCGGTTGCTGCGGGTCGGCTTCGTGGGCGAGCTCGGCTACGAAATTCACGTGCCTTCCGGCTCAGCTGCTGAGGTGTGGAACGCGATACGCACTGCCGGGGCGGATTTCGGCATCACCTTGATTGGCGTCGAGGCACAGCGCATGTTGCGTCTCGAGAAAGCGCACATCATCGTTGGCCAGGACACGGATGGCCTGACCAACCCGTTCGAGATCGGCGCCGACTGGGCCGTGAAGATGGACAAGCCCTTCTTTATCGGCCAGCGAAGCCTTGCCATCATCGCGAAGAATGCGCCACGTCAGCAGCTCGTGGGATTCGCACTCGAGCCCGGTCGCTACGCCGGAATCCGCGAATGCCACCTCGTCATCCGTGACGGCGACATCGCGGGCCGCGTGACCAGCGTCGGACAGTCTCCGACACTTGGACGCACCATCGGCCTTGCGCTGGTGACGCCGGCGGCCGCCAGGGATGCGACCCTCAGCATTCGTATCGACGGTGGCGCACAAGTCGCGGCGCCAATCGTTCCGTTGCCATTTTATGACCCTGCGGGTGCCCGGCAGCGGATCGACAGCGGTGGAGCTCGCTCATGAAATCGCCGGTTCGACCGGTTTCCTCCATGCTGCGGGACGTGACCGCACGTCCGCGATTTGGTTGCAAGGGGCCGCTGGCGGAAGCCTGGCTGCACGAACTCGGTCTTTTCGTGCCGCAGGCGTCGAATTCCTGGAGTTGCGAACGCGGGGATATCCTGCTCGCGCGACTGGCAACCTCGGAATTCCTGGTGGAATCGCTTGCGCCAGAGCATGCGCAAATCAGGAATATCGCGGCATCGCTGCTCGATCCGGCGCAGCGGCGACCCGGCCTCGTGCCAGTCCCACGGCAGGATCTCGTGCTAGAGCTTGCGGGCGCAGGGGCTGATGGTCTGCTCCTTGAGACCTGCAACGTGAATTTCGCGCCGCTCGCGCTCAATGCCGGGGCGTGCGCCGGTCCGGTCGTCCTGACACAGATGGTCGGCGTCGGGCTGACCGTGATACCGCGCCGTGCCGACGGCGAAGTGTCATATTTGATCTGGTGCGATCCGAGCTTTGGACACTACCTGCGCTCGACGCTCGCCGGAATCGCCGATGACATGATTCGAAGTGCCAGCAGTTGAGGGGAGACACGAATGACACCGCAACAGGCCAGTAAATGGTTTGCCAGCAACAAGATTCGCTATGTGCTGGCGCAGTTTGTGGACATCCATGGCGCGGCCAAGGCGAAAGCGGTCCCGGTGGAGCACTACGACATGGTGCTCGGCGACGGAGCCGGATTCGCCGGCTTCGCGGTCTGGGGTTTCGGCATGGGGCCGCACGGTCCCGACTACATGGGCGTCGGCGATCCACAATCGCTTGTCGCCCTGCCATGGATGCCGGGCTTCGCGCGCGTCGCCTGTGATGGTCATGTGCGCGGCAAGCCCTATCCCTACTGCTCGAGGGTGGCGCTCAAGAACCAGCTGAAGCGACTCGAATCGAAGGGCCTGACGATGTATGCCGGCATTGAACCCGAGTTCATGCTGCTCAAGCGCACCGCGAACGGCGGCCTTGCCCCGTTCGATGATACCGACACGCTTGACAAGCCATGCTACGACTACAAGGGCCTGGCGCGCGCCAGCGCGATCCTCGACGAGATCACGACGAGCCTCAGGGCAGTCGGCATCGACGTGTACCAGATCGATCACGAGGACGGCAACGGCCAGTTCGAGGTGAATTTCACCTATGCCGACGTGCTGAAGACGGCGGACAATTTCATGTTCTTCAAGATGGCGGCGTCGGAGATCGCGCGCAAGCACGGCGTAACCGCGACATTCATGCCGAAGCCCTTTTCGAACCGCGCCGGAACGGGAGCGCACTTTCACATTTCGATGGGCAACAAGAAGACGCCGAATCTGTTCTACGCCAAGAACGACAAGCGCGGACTTTCGCTTTCGACAATGGGCTATCAGTTTCTTGCGGGCATCCTCACCCACGCACGCGCGCTCACTGCCATCTGTGCGCCGACGATCAACTCCTACAAGCGGCTGGTTGTCGGCCGTTCGCTGTCGGGTGCGACCTGGGCGCCAGCCTACATTGCATATGGCGACAACAATCGAACGGCTTGTGTACGGATTCCGGGCGGACGTATCGAAATGCGCCTGCCGGATGGTGCGGCCAATCCCTATCTTGCCAGCGCCGCGATTCTCGCCGCGGGCCTCGACGGCATCGAGCGACAGCTTGACCCGGGCGAGCCGCTGAACGAGAACCTGTACGAGTTCTCGCAGAAGGAGCTTAAGCGGCGGAAGATCGGATTGCTGCCGCAAAACCTGGCCGAAGCGATCGATGCACTCGAAGCCGACGACGTGGTAATGGCGGGCATCGGCACGGATCTTGCGAAGGAATTCGCCAGTATTAAGCGCATGGAGTGGGTCGAGTACTGCCGTCACGTGAGCGACTGGGAAACGTCGCGCTACTTGGAAATGTTCTAGGAGGCACACGTGTGTGGGATCGTTGGATTGCTCGTCAAGAAGCCTGTGCTGCGCGAACGCCTGGGTGAAATGATGGTGCCGATGCTCATCGGGATGACGGAGCGCGGTCCCGATTCCTCTGGAATGGCCGTATTCACCGAGCCAGTCACCGGCAAGCGCCGCAAGCTGAGTCTTTACTGCGCGGACGCTTCCTTTGACTGGAAGCATGCCGAGGGCGTGCTGTCCGAGAGATGCGACGATGTATCGCTGGCGGTCGGGGCGAATCACGCTGTACTGACCACGACGTCGGAGCCCGTCGCCCTGCGCGCCTGGCTGCGCACGGAGTTTCCGGACATGCGCGTGTTGAGCGTTGGCCGCTCGATCGACCTTTACAAGGACGTGGGTCTGCCCGTCGAAGTGGCGGAGCGTTATCACTTCGCTACATTGCGTGGCACGCACCTCGTCGGGCACACGCGCATGGCCACGGAAAGCGCGGTGACCCCCGAAAACGCCCATCCTTACACGGCGGGGGAGGACTGGTGCCTCGTGCACAACGGCTCGCTTGCCAACCCCGGCAGCATCCAGCGCAAGCTCGAGAAGCTTGGCGTGCACTTCGAGAGCGATTGCGACACGGAATGCGCGTGCCGCTACATCCATTGGCGGCTCGACGAAGGCGACACGCTCGAGCAGGCTCTCGAGAAGGCATTCGAGGATTTCGACGGCTTCTTTACCTTCCTCATGGGCACGCATGACAAGCTGGCACTGGTACGCGATCCATTCGCGTGCAAGCCCGCGGTGGTCGCGGAAACCGACGACTACGTGGCGATCGCGTCCGAATTTCGCTCGCTGGCACACCTGCCCGACGTGCGCCATGCCAGGGTCTTTGAGCCGAAGCCGGTGCAGGTGTACTCATGGTCCGTGTAGTGCGTACAGGCCAGTCCGCGCCGGCGCAATTCGACCTCTCGAAGCAGTCGGTGAGTGAACTCAACAAGTTTGTTCACGGCCACCTCGAGGGCGTCACGGAGGTGCGCGTCGAGAACCCCGACGGTGCGCACAGCATCGCGGTCGCGGTCGATGCGCCGCTGCGCATCGAAATTGGCGGCAACGTGGGTTATTTCTGCGCCGGGCTCAACAAGCAGGCAACTGTCATGATCGACGGCAACGCGGGCCCGGGAGTCGCCGAGAACATGATGTCGGGCCGGGTCGAGGTCGCAGGATTCGCAAGCGGGGGCGCGGGTGCGTCAGCCCACGGCGGGTTGCTTGTGATTCATGGCGACGCCGGCCTCAGGTGCGGCATTTCGCTCAAGGGCGCGGACATCGTGGTGGGCGGCGACGTGGGCAGTTTCTCTGCATTCATGGCGCAGGCCGGGCGCATTGTCATTTGTGGCAACGCGGCTGAAGGACTGGGTGACTCGCTCTATGAAGCCGTCGTTTATGTCCGCGGCGGGATCCGCTCGCTCGGCGCCGATGCGGAAGTCCAGCCGATGGGCGCCGAGGACACGGCCGCGGTGACCGCCTTGCTGGCCGCCGCGGGCATCGGTCACCCGGCCCGGGAGTTCAAGCGCGTGGGTTCGGCGCGCAAGCTCTATCACTGGAATGTCGACGCCAACCAGGAATACTGAGGTTTGAAGACGGGAGAAGCTATGGCCACTCAACCCCTGCTGCAAATGCCGGCCACTCCGGAGCGCCTGCAACGCGAGGAAAGCGCATTGTATGACCGGCAGGTCCTAGACTATATCGAGCGCGCCGCGGCCACCGGGCTGTATGAAATCCGCGGACTCGGCGCCAAGCGCCGCCTGCCGCACTTCGATGACCTCGTGTTTCTTGGGGCGTCGCTATCGCGCTATCCGCTCGAGGGCTACCGCGAGAAGTGCACGACTCGGACGATCCTCGGCACGCGTTTCGCCAGGAAGCCAATCGAGCTGGACATTCCCATCACGATCGCGGGCATGAGCTTTGGCTCGCTCTCCGCGAACGTGAAAGAAGCGCTCGGCCGCGCCGCCACCTCGGTTGGAACCTCGACGACGACCGGCGATGGCGGCATGACCCTGGAAGAGCGCGTTTCGTCAAAAACGCTGGTCTACCAGTGCCTGCCATCGCGCTATGGCTTCAACCCGGATGACCTTCGCAGGGCAGATGCGATCGAGGTCGTGATTGGCCAGGGCGCGAAGCCCGGCGGCGGCGGCATGCTGCTCGGGCAGAAGGTCAGCGCGCGGGTGGCGGCGATGCGCACGCTTCCGGAGGGGATTGATCAGCGCTCGGCCTGCCGCCATCCGGACTGGACAGGTCCCGACGATCTTGCGATCAAGATCAAGGAGCTGCGCGAGGCGACGGACTGGGAGAAGCCCATCTACATCAAGATCGGCGCAACTCGCGTGTTCAACGACGTCAAGCTTTGCGTGCATGCTGGAGCCGACGTGATTGTGGTTGACGGCATGCAGGGTGGCACTGCCGCAACGCAGCTCGCGTTCATCGAACATGTCGGCATTCCGACGCTGGCCGCCGTCCGGCAGGCGGTCGAGGCGCTCGAGGAACTGAATATGAAGGACAAGGTGCAGCTCATCGTCTCGGGCGGCATTCGCACGGGAGCGGACGTTGCAAAGGCCCTGGCGCTTGGCGCGGATGCCGTCGCGATCGGACAGGGAATCCTGATGGCTCTCGGCTGCAACTCGGACAGCTACGTGCAGGGTGGAAAACACTACTCGGCAGAGGCCGACTATCGCCGGCTGATGACCGCCCCCGGGTTCTGCCACCATTGCCACACGGGCTTCTGCCCGGTCGGCGTAACCACCCAGGATCCGGTGCTCGAGCAGCGCCTGGAACCCGAGGTCGGTGCGAAGCGTGTCAGGAACTACCTCAAGACCCTGAACCTGGAACTCACCACACTCGCCCGCGCCTGCGGCAAGCAAAATGTACATCACCTCGAGCGCGAAGATCTGGTGGCGCTCACCGTCGAAGCGGCGGCGATGGCGAGGCTGCCGCTCGCGGGAACCCGGTGGGTGCCGGGGCAACCCTGAATTTCCGACCCGAGGACCTGCTACGGAATGCCCAGCGCCTCTTGCAGCGGGCGCAGGTGTTTTTCGTAGCACTTCCAACGGCCCACTGCATCCCGGTAAACCGGTTTTCTGACCTCCGCGTCACTGGGTGTGCTGACCGACCGACCTGTCCGATGGAATGCCAGGCAATCGGGATGGAATTCCAGCCCACAGTGAGCTAATAGCAGATTCACCTGGTTCTCGGTGTCACGGACCAGCGTCTCATAGCGGATGTGGTGAATGTGGCCTGGAAACAAGTCGTCCCAATACGCCATGAGGTCCTGGTACAAGCGATAGTACGAGCCCAGTGCCGACAGGTTCGTCGCGTAGCCATGCGCCGCAGTGAAAAAATGCTGATAAATGGACAGGCAATTGTCCAGCGGATCCCGTTCGCAAAGCACGATGCTGGCATTCGGCATCATGGCCGCATACAGGCCGATGCGCAGGAAATTATGCGGTAGTTTGTCGGTGATACGTCGCGCCTGCCCGGCGCTTGCCCTGAGCTTGCCGACATACTTTCGGCAGGATTCCGCCAGTTCGCCGCGGTCAACCCGGCCGATATCCACCGGAAATGGCTTGCCAGTCCGTTGCTCGACGTCCTCGACCAAAATGCGGGAATACCCTGCTTCGCCACCGCCATGCACCGCGGGATGACTCGCAAGGATCTGCTCAACCAGGCTGGTACCGGACCGTGGCATGCCGAGGATGAAGATCGGCGTGTTGTCCGTGATTGCGTGGCGTTTGAAATTTTCGACGAATTCCCGGTTGATTCCCTGTTTGTGCCGGTCGAAGAATGCAGCTTGCGCCTCCAGCGACCAGGTCTGGGCGTGGTTCTGCAGCTCGTTGGCTTCAAGAAAATACTTGAAGGCCCGGTCGTATTGCCTGCGTTGATCAAATGTTCGTCCCAGGGCATAGCCAACCGGGATTCGGTCCTCAGCCGGGACAGTCCGCGTACGCCAGGCTGTCTCCATCTTGCTCACTTGTTCCGCGTCATCCGCCAGCCGCCCGAGCAGCGCCAGGCGATAACAGGCTTCGCCATGCAGCGGCGATTGCAAGAGCGCCCTTGCGTAGCATGCGGCTGCGTTCGCAAGGTCTCCGCTCGCCTGATGCAGGGATCCACGGGTGACGAGCGCATTGGCATTGGCGGGGTCCAGGGCAAGGGACCGGTCCACCGCCCTCGCCGCTTCGTCAGGCTTGCCATCGTCTTGCAGCAGCGAGCCAAGCGCCGCATGCGCGCGGGCGTCTGCGGGTGCGAGCGAAACAGCCCGCTCCAAGCTCGCCAGTGCATCGGCCAGCAAGCCTTGCTGATGCTGGATGACGCCCAGATTGAACACGGCAACAAAATCGTCGGGGCGCGTCGCAACGGCTTTCTTCAGTAACGGTATTGCCCGGCTGGAGTTGCCCTCATCGTGATAGAGCATCCCGAGCATGTAATTGGCGGCATGGTGATCGCTGTCCCGCGCGAGGATGTTGCGCAGCTCGTTTGCAGCCAGCAGGGTCTTGCCGGCCCGCCGAAATTTCTCGGCGCGCCGGATCTCCTCCAAATATGACGGGACGCCCCGCGCCATCATTCTCCCGGGGCGAAAGGCCGGATCCGGTTGGC
The DNA here is from genome assembly GCA_016873095.1 of Planctomycetota bacterium. GTDB lineage: Bacteria > Planctomycetota > Planctomycetia > Gemmatales > Gemmataceae > VGYC01. The sequence continues at coordinate 35,139 of VGYC01000051.1, forward strand.
GGCCTTTATCATTTCCAGCGACCGTGTGCCGCCATTCCCGATGCGAAATCCGATCATGCGGTTGGGCATGAGGCAGACCAGCATCCCTCCCCATCCATGCATCTCGGCTATGGAAGTGGAAAATCCGGATTCCGTCGTATATGGCGTATGCCACAGGCTCATGTGATACGAATTCTTGCCAAACCCGTTTGATTCCCCGGTGGGTAGGCCACGTTTGTCGGTCTGGTACAGGGCCTCGGCAAGCTTGGTCGGGCTGAGGATCTGCTTGCCTTTGTGCCGGCCGCCATTTTGCAGCAGCATCGATACCTTGGCGATGTCGTCAACCGTCACGAACAAGCCCCATCCCAGGAATGGAATACCCTGCGAGCCATCCGGCTCCACCGTGAACTTCGAAGACATGTGATGAATGCCGATCGGCTTGTACACTTCCTCGGTCATCATCTGCCACAGATCGGCATTCTCCCCCTCCCTGCTCGTCAACAGGCTGTCCAATGCCGCGGCTACCGTAAAGGTGTCGCGGTCACAACTCGAGGCGGTGATCGTCACGGCAACACGCAGGGAATCCCGCATTGTCGACGTGCCTAACGTCATCTCCGCAATCTCCGGCAATGATATCGAACGCCATGGCGTGCGGGATCCTTCCGACCTCGTGCGTGTCGTACCCGGCATCGCCTACCTGGAACAAGGGCCGCGCGTCGCAAATAACAACAACTACATCATTCTTCGCGGCCTGAATGCGGCCAGCCACAGCAGCCAACTGAGTTACGACCTCAGCGCCGTCTGGAACCGGCCGCTGAGTGAATCGTCATTACTGCGTTTCGCGGCGGGCAGGCGTGATTTGGGCGGATTCATCGACTACACTGACCGGGTGCAGCCCGACTCCAAACGGCATGAAATTCCGTGACTCGACCACTCGCCAGCGTACCATGAGGTTCCTGAACCCTTCCATTATTGAACACTCTTGGAGCACATCAGTCATGCGCATCCACGCGATCTTCGCTGTCCTCATCGCGACAATCTACGCAGAAACCGCATCAGCCGATCTTGAACCATACAAGGACTACGACATCAGCGATGCCGTGTGGGCAATCACGACCATCCGCGTTGCAGACAACATGGACGACATCTATTTGGAGGCGATAAAGAGCGCATGGGCTGAGGGCAACGAAGTGGCGAAAGCGCTCGGACACATTGAGGACTATTTGATCCTCCGCAGCGATCTGCCCCAGAGTGGCGAGTTCAATTTGATGTTGATCGTAAAATACAAAACTACTTCGGACCGCGCTCCCAGCAAAGACCGGCACGACGCCGTGATGACGATGTGGGGTCAGAAAAGAACCGAGGCATGGGCGAAGTTCCAACACGAAAACGTTTCTGGTATGCGCGAAATTACTGGTCAGTACCTGATGCGTGAGATCAGTTTGCGCTAGTGATAACGCTGCAGAAATCAGCAGTCAGCGTGAGGTGAGCATTCGGGCCAAGTACGTATGCCCGCATCGACATGCCGTAACGACCGCTCCTAGTGATCTGCCGGCATTCTTCGGACCAGCTGCCACTAGACAATGGCTCATCGGGATCGCTGAACCCGGGTGAGCGCGGCTGCAAGCCGATCCGCGTGTGGCGTGACCTGAGAGCGGCATTATGGATACTGAATGCTGGCGGTCAGCGGCTTTGGCCTTCGCCTCCCAGGCGGACCGCAAGCCCGCGCACCGCCGCTTCCGGCATTGGAGCCCACACGCAGTGATGTGGGTGGCGCTGGCCGATTTGGCGGATAGTCTGCGCGAGCAGGCGGCGCCGGGTTTCCCGGGGTACCTCTGCGATGCGGCATCCGGGTTCGCCATTGGCGGCTGTGACAAGTCGGCGCCCGCTGCCCTCACCGCGCCGGTCAGCGCTTAGCTTGACTCTTGCACGTGAAGGAATACTATCCGACGGTCAGCTTACGTGAGAAGAATCCTGATTAGCATGCTACTTCATCGAGTGGGGAGACGTATGAGGCGCATCGCATTAATCATCGCATGCATGAACGTCTATCTCGGTGCCGCGATGGCAGAAGAAGTGAAAGCACAACCAGCATACGAGGTGCGAGTTGAGAAGAGCGTCATGGTCAAGATGCGCGATGGCATCAGCTTGTCCATGGATCTGCATTCGCCTGCGGGGGCTTCTGGCAGACTTCCGACCATCCTGCTGAGGACTCCGTATGGCAAGAGTCGGTCCTCGACCGAAGCGGATTTGATGAGAAAGTCGCTGGTTGGCAGAGGGTATGTCGTGGCGATCGTGGACATGCGCGGCCGCTTTGAGTCGGAGGGGGGCCCCTACAAGCCAGGGTTTGGTGACCGCAATGACGCCTACGATACGGTCACATGGATCGCGAGTCAGCCATGGTCCAATGGTCGAGTGGCCACGATGGGTTGTTCCTACTTGGGAGATACCCAGGTCGTGCTCGCGACCACACGGCATCCAAATCACGTTGCAGCAGTTCCAATGGCATCGACAACTGGCTACCTGGGCTATGGACGCCCATGGATCGCTTATGACGGTGGGGTCTTTGAGCTTGCGCAGACCGCTGGTTGGTTTTCTGGCAGCGGAAGCGAAATCGTCTATGGACCGCCGCCTTGGGTAAACCGCCAGGAGTGGTTCCGCTCTGACGCCGCCAAACTGTTTCGTCAAACGGAGCAACGCGACCAAATCGAGTATTTCTCCAGAATCTGGGAGTTGCCCATCATCGACATCCTGAATAATTCTGGAGCACCGCCGACGGATTACGAAAACTTCGTGTCCAACAATCCGGATGGCGAGTATTTCCAGAAGCTCGACTGGGCCAAGAAATCGGACCGCTTTGACACGCCGATGCTATTCGTAGACTCCTGGTACGACTACGGCCCCGCCGAGACGCTGGATCTGTGGAATCTGGCGCAAGAAAACTCTGTCACCAAGAAATCGCGTGATAACCAGTTTGTGATCATTGCGCCGACAACGCACTGCGAGTATTCCACCGCCGATGGCAGCGAGCATTGGGTTGTGGGCGAACGTGATATGGGGAAAGCCGGGCTCAATTTCGTGGATATCCAGAATCGCTGGTACGACCACTGGCTGCTAGATGTCGACAATGGCGTGACCGACATGCCGAAGGTGCAGTACTTCCTGATGGGCAAGAACGAATGGCGAAGCTCGGATGTGTGGCCATTGGCCAACACGAATTACAGGAAGTTCTATCTGCAAAGCGCCGGCCGGGCCAACAGCCGGTATGGCGATGGATCACTTTCGCTGCAGATGCCTGGCGAGCAGCCGGCCGACCGTTTTGTCTATGACCCGGCGACACCGGTGCCATCGCTCGGCGGCCAGACCTGCTGTACCGGTCTCGATACGGGCGCAGGTGCCTACGATCAGTCAAAGATTGAAATGCGTCACGATGTACTTGTGTACACATCTGATGTGCTGGAAAAGGGACTAGAGGTCACGGGACCCTTGCAGGTCGTCCTCTATGTTTCTTCCTCTGCCAAAGATACAGACTTCATGGCCAAGCTCGTGGACGTTTATCCAGACGGCCGCGCATTCAACGTGCAGGAAGGCGCGCTCAGGATGCGATATCGGGAGGCATTCTCCAAGCAATTGCGCATGAAGCAAGGCGAGGTCTACGAGGCCCGTATTGACTTGCATGCTACGGCCAATTATTTCGGCCCCGGACATCGTGTGCGGTTGGAAGTGTCGAGCTCCAGCTTTCCGCGATTCGACCGAAACCTCAACACCGGGGGAAACAACTACGACGAATCGCAATGGGTCGTTGCAGAGAACATGGTCCACCACTCCGCTCAGTATCCTTCCCATTTGTTGCTGCCTGTGATCGATTGACAAAGACGCGACCTTTCGAAGCCTGGAATGATGAACAGGGGGCGGAGGCGGTTTCTACAGGCCAGTTTGGGCGGTACAACGGCACTGATGTCCGGACATATCAGGAGCAGCTCCGAGAGCGGCAATGCGTGTGCGAGCAAAGGCGACAATAAGGCTCTGAGAATACTGATCCTCGGCGGCACTGGTTTCATCGGACCGCACATGGTGCAGGAAGCGTTGCGACGTGGCCACAATGTCACTTTGTTCAACCGTGGCCGGACCGCCCGAGATCTTTTCCCCGACCTTGAGTTGCTGGTTGGGGATCGCGATAACGAACTGGGTGCGTTACGCGGCCGTACATGGGACGCTGTTGTCGATAATTCAGGTTACGTGCCGCGGCACGTAGCAGATTCAGCGACGCTGCTGTCATCCGCGGTTTCACACTACCTGTTTGTCTCCAGCGTTTCCGCATACGCAGCCATGAGCGGCAATGCGACTGCAGCGAAGTACCATGACGTCGATATGCCGAACACCGAGTATGGCTCGCCTCTTGCAGCAATGCCGGACGAATCGGTCGAAGAAGTGACGTCCCTGACCTATGGACCACTCAAAGTACTTTGCGAACGTGCAGTTACCGAGGTGATGGAGGAACGTCGCGTCACAATCCTTCGCCCGACCTGGGTAGTAGGTCCTGGTGACACATCCGACCGGCTGACTTATTGGCCCGTACGGGTCGCGCGGGGTGGCGAAGTGCTGGTTCCTGGAACTTCCGAGGATCTTCTGCAGATCATTGACGTAAGAGATCTGGCGATTTTTGTCGTCGACAGCGTCGAACGACGCCTCGCCGGAATCTTTAATATGGTGACTGCGCCAGGCTCGTATTCGATGGGACGGTTCATGCTCGACAATTGCGCACTCACCAGAAGCGATGCAAGTCTCACTTGGGTCGACTTGCCATTCATAATCGAGAACGAGCTGCTCAAGGACGGTACGTTTGGAATCTGGGCGCCCCCTAGCGGTGATACGAGGTCGGATGCAATCGTCAGTAGTGCCCGTTCATTCGAACATGGCCTAAGAGCCCGGCCGCCACGCGAGACGATTCGAGATACGCTTGGTTGGTGGTGGTCCCTGTCAGAAGAGCGCCGGAGGGACATGCATGCGGGTCTGAGTGCCGATCGAGAAGCGCGCCTCCTCGCGGCTTGGCGAATGCGCGCCTCGTAGCGTCACCTGCCCCGCGATGTGCCACTGGTTGACCGGGGATCGATCCAGGACTGAAAGGTTCTGGTGCATCTGAAGTCATCGGGTCTGCCAGGCAGGCTCGTCCCGGTGGGTGCCAGGGCAGCCTTGACTTTCATCAGGTTTTTCGCTGAGAAGAGGCGCAATGCGACGCTCGTGCACACCCAGCTCGTATTTCGGTCGCCGAGATAGTCGTTGTGGCTGGACCAGGGGTAGTCGCGGGCATCCCTGACAAGTCCTGCACGCACCGGATTCAGGTGA
>VGYC01000052.1 GCA_016873095.1 Planctomycetota bacterium
GGGACAGGCAAAACTCCGGAGAATCGTAGGGGCTGTACAGTAGTCAAAATCAAGCCCGCGGCGATAATTGAGGCAGAATTTGGCGATTTCGCCCTGGGATTCGAGCCCGGCCGTGCCCCGCTGGCCCCTTTTTGTCGTGGCGGAAAAGATTCTCGGCGAGGACGAGCCGCTGCCGCACGACTGGGCGGTGCAAGGCACGACCGGCTACGAGTTCCTCAACGCCGTCACCGGCATTCTGGTTGATCAGGCCAATTGCCAGGAATTCGAGGAGTTCTATGCCCAGTTCATCGGCCGCAAGATCGTCTTCAATCGCTTGCTCATCGACTGCCAGAAGATGATCTTGCTGATCTCCATGGCCAGCGAGCTGAATGCGCTAAGCCAGCAGCTGGATCGAATTTCCGAACGCAACCGTCATTATCGCGATTTCACGTTGAACAGTCTGACATTCGCCATCCGCGAAGTGATCGCCTGCCTGTTCATATACCGCACCTACATCACCGGCCCGGACGCGGTGTCGCTGCGCGACCGGATGTTCATTGAAGGCGCCGTCGAGGAGGCCAAGAGGCAGAATCCTCGGACGGCGGAGTCGATCTTTGACTTCATCCGGGACACGCTCTTGCTCCGCAACATCGCGGACTTTCCCGCAGAGGACCAGCCGCGGCTGATCGAATGGACCATGAAGTTTCAGCAACTCACCGGCCCCGTTCTGGCCAAGGCCATGGAAGACACGGCGTTCTACATCTACAACCGGCTGGTGTCGTTGAACGAAGTTGGTGGACATCCTCACTGCTTTGGCATGTCGGTGGTGGACTTCCACAGTCAAAACGCAACGCGGCGGGAACGCTGGCCGCATTCCATGCTGGCGACATCGACCCACGACACCACGCGAAGTGAAGATGTTCGGGCCCGACTGAACGTGCTCTCGGAGATGGCCGCAGACTGGCGTGCCGCCGTCGAGCGCTGGAGCCAGCTCAATGAATCGAAAAAAACGCTGGTGAATGGCATGCTTGCTCCCGAGCGCAACGACGAGTACTTGCTGTACCAGACACTGGTCGGCGCCTGGCCGCTCGAACAAGTCATCTGTCATCGCCTGCCAGAATTCCGGGAACGGATTCTGGCCTACATGCAAAAAGCCACCAAGGAGGCCAAGGTCCACACGAGCTGGATCAATCCCAATGAAGAGTATGACGAGGCGGTGCGCGAGTTCGTGTCGCGGCTGCTTCCCGCCCGGCCGGACGACGCTTTCCTGGTGGATTTCCTGCAGTTTCAGCAGCGTGTGGCCTACTTCGGTCAGTTCAACTCGCTGGCACAAACGCTTCTCAAGCTGACCTGTCCCGGTGTGCCGGATCTGTATCAAGGCAGCGAGTTGTGGGACTTCAGCCTGGTCGATCCGGACAATCGCCGACCGGTTGATTTCGCCCGGCGACAGGCGCTGCTGGCCGAACTGAAAGAGGCAATATCGCGCGCCGGCCAGAATGTCTTGCCGTTGCTCGCCGCCTTGCTTCGTGACTGGCACGACGGCCGAGTCAAGCTGTTCCTGATCCATCGGACCTTGAATTTCCGCCGGCAATACGAAGAGCTGTTCTCGGTGGGTGATTACTCGCCGTTGACGGTTCGGGGCGCCAAGCAGCAACACGTGTGCGCCTTCAGCCGACGCTTCGGTGATCGAGCCATCGTGGTGGCGGTGCCGCGCTTGATCGCCAGACTTGGCGGCGGCGGTGCAGTTCCTCCGCTGGGGCTTCCCATGTGGCACGACACGCATGTGCTCCTGCAGCCCACGGCGGCTCCATGCCGCTTTCGCAATATCTACACGGGCGAGATACTCGATCCCGTCGAGCACGACGGTTCCTTGACCCTTGCCATGGGCAGCCTGCTGTGCCACTGGCCGGTGGCGCTGCTGGAGCGCGTTTCATGACCGCTGTGCTTTAGAATTCGCGACTCGTGCCGCGCGTGGCTCGGTTGACGGACGGCTCATGCGACACAGGCTCGCTGATCGAACGCCGATTGACATTTCTTGCGCGAACGATTAGCGTCGATGGTATGAAGCAAGTCCTCTTCTACATTCCCGGTACAGAGATTCCGATCTACGGTTACGGCATGATGCTGTTCCTCGCGTTCGTGTTCTGTCTTTGGCTGGCAAAGCGGCTGGGGCGGCGCGAAGGGATCGAGCCCAAGAGCATCGAGGACATGGCCATCTGGATATTCATCTTCGGCATCCTAGGGGCACGGATTACCTATTGCGTCCAGTTCGGCTGCGACTTTTTGGGCTTTTTCCGGATCTGGGATGGAGGTCTCGTTTTCTACGGCTCGGCCATTGGCGGCCTGGTGGGTTATATCCTGGCCTACATTTTCGTGCTGCGCAAGCATCACATCTCGAGCTGGAAGATGGCCGATGTCATCGCCCCCTGCGCCGCTCTGGGGCTTTGCCTGGGACGGGTCGGCTGTCTGCTCAATGGCTGTTGCTATGGCAACGTCGCCTGCGCTGATTGCCCGGCCATTTCCTTTCCGCTGTCGAGTCCGCCGCGCGTGGCCATGGTGGAACGCGGCTACCAGACGGCGGCCGGATTCACGCTCGAGGCGGGCCAGACGGTCGGCGCCGTCGAACCGCACTCCCCTGCCGAAAAAGCCGGCCTCAAGGCAGGAGACCGAATCGTCAGGATCAACGGCGTGGAAGTGGACAGCAATCTCGCGGTCAACGCCGCCCTGGGTCGCGACTGGCAACGCGGCAAGAACGACCTGGCGATGACGGTGCGCCGGCCGGGCGGCGGCCCTATCGATCTACCTGCCTTCACGCACGATACCATCGGTCTGCACCCGACGCAGGTTTATGAATCGATCAGCACCGGTCTGCTCTTCTTCGTTTTGCTCTTCTTCTTCCCGCTGCGCCGGCACGATGGCGCAGTCATGGTCTTGTTCATGCTTGGCTATGCCGTGCACCGCTTCCTGAACGAGATGCTGCGCACGGACACCGATCCCGTGGCCTTCGGCCTGACGCTGTCGCAGAACGTGAGCGTTGTCGTGCTGCTGGCCGCCGTGTTGCTCGGCCTGTGGGTGCGCTACCGCCCCACGCGGCCGTCGACACCACAGACACCTCAGGCGACCCCGCTGCCGGCCTGACGAATCGACTGTCTCCTACTTTTGCAAGATGAGCCGATTGCGGCGAGTGATTTGCAGCCGGTAGCGCACGCCGGCATGCTCGATCCAGACCTCGCGCTGGCCGTGAAACAGTGCGGCTGCCTGGATGATGGGTGGCGGCTCCGCGGGCTTTGCGACATTTTCATCCGGCTTGGGTTTGCTGTCATCCATTGCGACCTCGGCGTGTCAAGCATTCTTATTCTATTGAGAATGAATGTCAACATTTTTCGAAAACTTCAATATAAGAAGGTTTTCGCATTTGTTGCTTGCCGCCCGCTGGCAGCATCCCTATAACGATTTTGTGGTAATAAGATTCATTCTCAATAACTGAGGCTGCTTCGCTTCCGTCAGGGGAAGGCGGATTTCCCGGCTGAACCGTATGCCATGCACCTCACAATCCTTCGTCGAAAGGAGTGTGTCGCATGCGCGCACGGTCATCTCGTCTTGGTTTCACCCTGATCGAGTTGCTGGTGGTGATTGCGATCATCGCGATCCTGATCGCTCTGCTGGTTCCGGCGGTGCAGAAGGTGCGGCAGGCGGCCGACCGCACCCAGTGCCAGAACAACATCAAGCAGATCGCCCTGGCCACCCACGGCTACCATGACAGCTTCAAGCAGTTTCCGCTGGCCACCTCCGGCGCCCCCAATTACTTCAGCGGCATGACGCAGATCATGCCCTTCCTGGAGCAGGAGGCCATCTCGAAGCGCTGGGACGCGACCAAGGGGCCGAGCGACGACTCGACCATCGGCACGCTCGGCTATTCCAACAAGTCCTTGAGCACGCAGCTGGTGCCCACCTACACGTGCCCGAGCATGAACCCGCCGCTGGTGGCGTTGAGCAAAAACATTGCCTACAGCAGCTACCTGTTCAATGCCGGCACTTTCTACGAGTTCGGCTTTCAAGGCATGACCGCCAAGGATTTTGATGGAGTGGTCGTTCCCAGCACGTCGGTGAGCGGCGCGACGCGCGTGCGCATGACCGACGTGGCCGATGGAACGTCGAACACCTTCTTGCTCGGCGAGTGCGATTTCAAGCTCAGGAATTCGCCTGGAAACAACTCGAAGACGCTTGGCACGTCCGGACCGCGCTGGGCCTATGCCTACACCGGCTACAGCTGGACCACGACGTTCGGCAAGTTCAATGAGCATCAGGCGTTCAGTGCTGCCGAGGCAGCGGCGCTCGGGTGCTTCAATCAGTACGAGTGCGGCGGCCCGGGCAACTTCCGCAGCGAGCACCACGGCGGCGGGCACTTCGGCATGACCGATGGCTCCGTCCAGTTCATCTCCGAATCGATCACCAAGGCCACCTACCGGGCACTGTCCACGCGCTTCGGCAACGAACCGGTGTCGGTGTTCAGCAACTGACCGGCAACCAACGGGAGCCAATGACCATGCACAAGACAGCTGCCACGATGCTTGTCGCCGTCGTGCTCGCCATGGCCACCGTGACCGGGTTGACCGGTTGCGGCGAGCACTCGCCCGCAAGCACGACGACGACCGCTGATACCTCTCCCCTGTCGCTCGAGGATTGGCGGAAGATCACCGAAGCACACATCCGGCACGATCCGGATACCCTGGAGCGATTGAAAAAAGGCAATCTCGATCTACAAACCCAGGAAGGCTGGGAGGCCTTCGAACGCGAGGAGTTGACAAGGGCAGGCAACTGATTCTTTGATGATCTCGCGGCAATGTTTCCGAACACCTGACTGCGAACGCGAAACGCAAACGAGTTTCTTGACACGAGGTAACCATGAAGCGACTGCTTGTCTCGATGTGTGCGGTGCTGCTGACGGCGGGGTCGGCCTGCGCCCATTTTGTCTGGATCATTCCCGATGGAGCGACGGCCGCCAAGGTCGTGTTCAGCGATGAGCTGGAGCCGGACGACCGGGTGTCGATCGACAAGATCGCCGCCACCAAGCTGATGGCCATCGACGCGGCCGGCAAGCCAGCGCCGCTGGACTGGACCAAGGGCAAACATTGCCTGCAGGTGAAGCTGCCCAAGGGTGTGGCGGCCATCGGCGGCGGCTGCGCCTACGGCGTCATCCAGCGCGGCGAGAGCAAGCCGTATCTGCTGGCTTACCATGCGAAGTACCTCAAGGGCGATCTGAAGACGCCGTCGTGCGGCAAGCTGCCGCTGGAAATCATCATCGTCGAGCCGGGCAAGGTTCGCGTGCAGTTCCAGGGTAAGCCGCTCGCCGGCGCGGAAGTGGTCGCCATGGGACCGGGCGACAGCAAGGCCAAGGCCACCAGCGACGCCCAGGGCGAGGCCAAGATTGCCATGTCGGCTGGCCTGCACGGCATTCGCGCCAAGCACACCGAAAAGAAGGCCGGCGACCACAACGGCAAGAAATACGACGAGATCCGCCATTACGCGACGCTGGTCTTCGTGATCGCCGGCAAGACCTCCATCGCTCCGGAGATCGAGCAGACGACGTCCGCCAGCGACGACGCAGCTCCGGTAATAAAGTCGGCCAAGGTGTCGCTGCTGCCGCCGCTGCCCAGGGCGGTTTCCAGCTTCGGCGCCGCCGCCGTCGATGGCCAGGTCTACGTTTATGGCGGCCACGCCGGCAAGGCCCATACCTACTCGACCGATAGCGTCATCGGCACCTTCCAGCGGTTGTCGCTGTCCAACCCGAAGGAATGGGTCAGTCTGCCGGCCGGCCCAGCGCGACAGGGCCTGGCCCTGGTTGCGCACGGCCGCAAGCTGTACCGCATCGGCGGCATGTACCCCAAGAACAACCCGGACGAGAAGACATCGATCCACTCCGTCGCCGACTGCGCCTGCTTTGATCCGGGCGTGGGCAAATGGCAGGCGGCGCCCGACATGCCTTCGGCGCGCTCGTCGCACGACGCCGTGGTCGTCGGCGACAAGATCGTCGTGGTGGGCGGCTGGCAACTCAATGGCAGCAAGGGCAGCGTCTGGCACGACACGGCCCTGATCCTCGACTTGTCCGCCGCGAAGCCGAGCTGGCAAGCTGTCAAGCAGCCGTTCAAACGCCGCGCTCTCACCGCCGCCGTTCACGACGGCAAGGTCTATGTGATGGGCGGGCTCATCGGCGGCGACAAGAAAGGCAACCTCAAGAAGGCCGCCGCCACCCAGGACAAGGCCCAGGATGTCGCACAGAAGAAAGAGAAGAGCAAGGTTCGGCAGACGGGCATGGGCGGCATGACCCTGGAGGTCAACATCTTCGACCCGAAGACCGTCGCCTGGACCAAGGGCCCGGAGATTCCCGGCCCGATGCGCAACGCCTTCTCACCGGCCGCCTGCTCCACCGGCGGCAAGCTGTATCTGAGCACCTCCGATGGCTACCTGTATCGCCTGAGCGCCAAGGGCGATGCCTGGGAAACCGTGGGCGAGATCAAGCAGCGCCGCTACGTCCATCGACTCGTCCCCAACGGCGCGCAACGCATCGTCGTGCTGGGCGGCGCCTCCCAGACCGGCCCGGTCGCGGTCACCGAAGAGGTGACGCTGACGAGCCGCTGATCTCGTTTAACGGGGAGCCGCCCGGCGACCGGGCGCCGGGCGGGACCGGTCGCTCTGCTCCCCGCTAAACGATTCGGGAATGTCTCACCTCTTGACAAACCACGGACAGCGACTGGATGATGTAGATTCATCGATCCGGAAACCGCTGGGTTTGCTCATGTCCGATACTGATATCCTTGCCGAATTACTCGAGCGCTGGCAGGAGGCGCGCGGTGAGGGGAGCAATGTGTCCGCTGAGGGAAGATGTGGGGCGCGCACGGACCTGATCGCACCGCTGAAGGCGCAGATGAAATGGCTCCACGCCATGGAAGGTTTCCTCGCCCCGGAAGCCGCCGCCGATTCTTCCCCGAAAGCCGATACCGAGCCCAGCGGCTGCACGAACCAATCGGGCCCATCAGGCATGATGCTCCCCGGCTACGAAGTACTTGGCGAACTGGGTCGCGGCGGCATGGGTGTCGTCTACAAGGCCCGGCAGATCGGCCTCAATCGCCTGGTGGCACTCAAGATGATCCTTGCGGGCGGCCACGCCAGCGTCCAGCAACGCACTCGCTTTCAGGCCGAGGCCAAGGTCATCGCGCGCTTGCAGCATCCGCACATCGTGCAAGTGTTCGACATTGGCGAGCACCAGGGAATGCCATTCTTCTCACTCGAGTTGGTCGAGGGGGGCAGCCTGGAGAAGCAGCTTGCCGGCAACCCGCTGCCGCCTCGCGACGCTGCCGTGCTGCTCGCCATCCTCGCCGGAGCCATGCAGGCCGCCCATGACCACGGCATCACCCATCGCGACCTGAAACCAGCAAACATCCTGCTGGCGCGAATCGATGAACGCAGAATGATAAATGATGACATCGAAAGATCAAAGCCGGATTCTTCCGTTCATCATTCTTCATTCATCGTTCATCATTCCCCAAAGATCACCGACTTCGGCCTGGCCAAGCATCAGGAGGACCTTGGCATGACCCAGAGCGGAAGTATTTTTGGGACGCCAAGCTACATGGCGCCGGAGCAGGCCGCGGGGCATAGCCGGCAGATAGGCCCGGCGGCCGACATCTACGCGCTGGGCGCGATTCTCTACGAGATGCTCACAGGCCGGCCGCCGTTTCGCAGCGCCACGATCTATGACACGCTGCAGCAGGTGCAGACGGCGGAGCCGGTGCCGCCGTCGCGCTTGCAGGCGACGGTGCCGCGCGATCTCGAAACCATCTGCCTCAGGTGTCTGCGCAAGGAGCCGCAGCGCCGCTATGCCAGTGCCCAGCAGCTGGCTGACGACGTGCGCCGCTTCCTGGCTGGGGAACCGATCCATGCCCGGCCGGTCTCCACGTGGGAGCGGGCCGTGAAGTGGGCGCGGCGGCGGCCGGCCATCGCCGCGCTTTCCGCGCTGCTGTTTGTCGTCACTGCCGCTGGCTTCGGCCTGGTCACCTGGAAATGGCAAGAAGCCGAGTTCAACCGCGAGGCCGAGGCCACGGCGCGCCACCAGGCCGAAACGGCCGAGCAGGCCGCCGAAGCACTCGCCGCGAAGGAGAGGACCGCGCGCCTCGATGCCGAAAAGGCCGAAACCGCTGCTGTGCGGGCGCGTGATCGCGCTCAGGCAGAAGCCAGGAGCCGACAGCAGGTGGCCTCCTTTCTCGTCAAGCTCTTCGAGGTCTCCGATCCGCTCGGCTTGCAGGGGCATGCCTTTCGCGCCGGCAGCGAGGAAGGGCAGAAACTGGCGGCCCGGCAGATCTTGCTGCGCGGCGCCGACAAGATCACGCGCGAACTCAAGGACCAGCCCGCCATCCAGGCCACCCTCATGGACGCCATCGGAAACGTCATGCGCGGCATCGGCCTCTTCGAGAAAGCCGAACCCTTGTTGACCAGCGCACTGGAAATCCGCCGCAAGCTCCTGCCTGCCGACGATCCCGATCTTGCCGCCAGCCTGTTCCATCTCGGCTGGCTCTACCAGGATCGCGGGCTGTTTCCCAAGGCAGAGCAGTTTTACCGCGAAGCCCTGGCAATCTACACGCGCCGTCTTGGCGCCGACGATCCGGACACTTCAGCCTGCCAATTCAACCTGGCGTGGATACTCGCCATGCGCGGCAAGTACGCCGACGCAGAGGATCTGTTTCAGCGGATCGTCAGCCAGCGCGCGCGGTCGCAAGGCAACCAGCATCGCGACACTGCCATCGCACGCATGGCGCTGGCGGGCGCCTATCTGGAACGAGGAGAAACCGTTCAGGCATTGCCGCTGATCGCTGCTGCGCTGCCGATCATCCTCGAAAAGGAAGGCAAGGGCAGCGTCGCCGAGGGGGCCGTGCAGTTTCAGCAGGGAGTCGTGTCCTTCATGTTCGGCGACACCAAGAGCGCCGAGAAGTCGCTGCTGCGCGCCCTGGCCACGGCCCAGCAACACCTGGGCGAGGGACATGCCTATGTGTCCGCGCCGCTGATCCAACTCGGCCTGATCATGGAGCGGACCAACGACTTCGAGAAGGCGGAAAAATACTACCGCCAGACAGTGGCCATCGTGCGCAATACCATCGGTCTGGAGCATTACAAGTCGCTGATGCCCATCGAGCATCTGGCGCCGCTTCTGGCCCGGACTGGAAAAGCTGCCGAGGCGGAGCGACTTTTTCAGGAACTCGTGGATGTTCGCCGCAAGAAGCTGGGTGACGACCCGGTGCTGGCTGAGGGACTGGAACGCTACGCCGCGTTCGAGGGGGCCCTGGGCAAGGCGTCCCTGGCGGAGTCACTCTAGCGCGATGCCATCGCCGTCTTCCGCAAGACGGCCGTCTATCGTCTGGGCCCGTACAAGAGCAGCCTCGCCGGCCTGGCGACGATCCTGCTGGCACGCAGGCAAGCCGCAGACGCCGAGCCGTTGCTGAAGGAAGCGCTGGCACTGGAACAACGGCCGACCAACCAGGGGCGCGACGCACGATTGCCCGCGCTCCTGGGTGAAACGTACATCCAGCTAGGCAAGGACAAAGCCGCCGAACCGTATCTCAATGGTGCCATCGCGCTGTACCGAGCCAGCAACGCGCAGGCGCGCGGACTGCTCGCGCCGCTGCGGCTTCTGGGCGATGTTCAGCGTCGCCGCGGCGACTATCCGGCCGCCACTAAGCATTATCGCGACGCCTACAACCTCGCCAGGGTCCAGTTTCCCAGTGCGCCGCAAGTGCTCCTCAGAGATGCTGACAACCTGACCAGTGTCCTTCTCGAGCAAAAGCAAATCAAGCAAGCCGAGCAGGTCTGGCGTGATACTGCGGCCCATGTGAAACGCAACAAGGGCCGAGCCGCCACGCTGGCCGAGTGTCTGAAGAGCCTCGCGCTCCTGCGCCTGGCGTCGGGCAACGAGGCCGGTTATCGCGATGCCTGCCGGGAACTCACAGCATTCGCCGACAGCCCGCTGCGTGCCGCAATCTGGGCCTGGTCGCTGGCGCCGCACAAGGCCGACGACTTGCAGCCGATCCTGACGATGGCACGCAAGTCCCTGGGCGACAGCAATAACGCTTCGGACCGCGCGCTCCTGGGTGCGCTTCTACATCGCGCCGGCAACAGCCGCGAGGCGCTCAAGTATCTGCAATCTAGTAGCAAGCAACCGAGCATCTGGCAGAGTTGCTTCCTGGCCCTGGCGTACCGAGCGCTGGACGAAAAAGGCAAGGCCGACGAGCATCTGCAAGCGGCATTTCGGACCACGACTGCCCACTGGCGCGCACGCCTGGTCTGCGAACTGCTTTGCCGCGAGGCCGGGAAAGGCTGAGTGGGATTCTTCCAACCACTCCCGACAGGCCTCCGATACTCTGGTCCCAGTCCGTGCGTTCCGCGCGTGGCTTGACAAGCGCATGCTTCCTCCGGAAGATATCTCCCCCAGCGTACTTCCCGGAAAATACGGACGCACAACATGCCACGCGACAAAGTCATCCTGGCCTACAGCGGCGGACTCGATACCTCGGTGATGGTGCCGTGGCTGGGGGAGAAGTACAACCTCGACGTGGTGGCGTTCACCGTGGACCTGGGCCAGGGCGAGGACATCGAGAAGATCCGGCAGAAGGCGCTCAAGACCGGGGCGGTGGACGCGGTGGCCATCGACGCTCGCAACCTGTTCGTTGACCTGTTCGTCTGGCCGGCGCTGATGGCCGGCGCGATGTACGAGGGCAAGTATCCGCTGGCGACCGCGCTGGGCCGGCCGCTCATCGCCAAGCTGATGGTCGATACCGCCAAGGAACACAACGCCACGGCCGTCGCCCACGGCTGCACCGGCAAGGGCAACGACCAGGTGCGTTTCGATGTCACCTTCCAGACCTTGGCGGCGCATCTCAAGATCATCGCCCCGGTGCGCGAATGGAAGATGACGCGCGACGAGGAGATTCGCTTCGCCCAGAAGCACGGCATCCAGGTGGAGGCGACGCAGGAAAGCCCGTACAGCGTGGACCTGAACATTTTCGGCCGCAGTTGCGAGGCGGGCGTGCTCGAGGACCCCTGGGATGAGCCGCCGGAAGAGGCCTACGCGTGGACGACGGACCCGTGCAAGGCGCCCAACGAGCCGGCCTATGTCGAGATTGAATTCGAGCAAGGCCGACCGGTGGCGCTCAACGGCCAGCGCATGGACGGCGTGCCCCTCATCGAACGACTAAACGATATAGGCGGCAAACACGGCGTGGGCCGCATCGACCACGTCGAGAACCGCCTGGTCGGCATCAAGTCGCGCGAGGTGTACGAGGCGCCGGCCGCCATGATCCTGCACGAAGCGCATCGCGAGCTGGAGTTTCTGTGCCTGTCCAAGCAAGCACAGCGCTTCAAGACCTTGGTTTCGCAGGAATATGCGGATATAATTTACAATGGTCTGTGGTTCAACCCGTTCCACCAGGACCTGTTTCAGTTCGTCCTGAGCAACCAACGCTACGTGACGGGATTCGTGCGGGTGAAGCTCTTCAAGGGCAAGGCCACGGTCGTTGGCCGGAAGAGCGAGTTCAGCCTCTACAGCAAGAAGCTGGCCACCTACGAGACGGGGGACCAGTTCGACCACGAGTCGGCCGTCGGCTTCATCAAGCTGCATGGCCTGGGCCAGCAGACGCAGGCCAAGCAGCAACTTCTGAAGCACGGCGGCTTCGAGCTGCCGGGATTGCTGAGGCACGAGGACAAGAAATAACCAAAGTCCATTTGATTGTTGTTGAGATTTGAGATTTGTTTGTGACTTGGTTCTTGCGATTTGTGATTTCTTGTGAGGTCAAGTGTGGACAGCGAAATGATGGATCTGGAGCAGGTCGCCAACTACTTGCAGCGCGACGCCCGCGAGGTAAGCAAGCTGGCCAGCCGCGGCCATCTGCCGGGGAGGAAGATTTCCGGCGAATGGCGGTTCGCGCGCACCGAGATCAACTACTGGATCGAAACGCAACTGCACGACTACACGGATGAACAACTGACTGCCCTGGAAGACACGTCCGGCGAGCCGCTCGTGTGTGCGCTGCTGTCGGAGGCGACCATGGCCGTGCCGCTTCCCGCCGGCACGCGCGCTTCGGTCCTCAAGGAACTGGTCAATCTCGCCGAGCAGACCTGGCAAGTCTACGATCCCGAGGCGATCCACACGGCCATCCGCCAGCGCGAGGACATGGGCAGCACGGCGCTAACCAACGGCGTGGCCATCCCGCATCCGCGCCGGCCGTTGCCCGCTGCGCTGGGCGAATCCGTGATCGCCTTCGGCCGGACCGGCTCCGCCATCCCCTTTGGCGGCGACCACGGTTGCCTGACCGACATCTTCTTTCTCGTCTGCTGCCGCGACCACAAGACCCACCTGGGCGTGCTGGCCCGGCTGGCGCGGATGATGCTCCGCGACGGCTTCGTCGCCGAGTTACGCGCTGCCGAAAGTGTCGCCGAAGCCTATCGCATCATCGCGAACGCGGAAGGTGAGCTGCTTTCGTGATACTGTTTGCCATCAATTCCCAGCATGCTGGCAGAGCTTTGCCACCTCCAGCCAGAAGTGTTGCCAGGCCTGGCGTTCCACGGACGGGAGCTTCGCGAGCAGCGCAGGGTCGCGCACGCTCGCCAGGTCAGGGTCGGTCAGCCAGGGGCGCAGGTCATCGAGGGGCTCGGCCCTGGCCTTGTCGCGCGTCCGCACGCGCTCAGCAACGGCGGCCTGCAGCCAGGTTCGTACTTGCCCGCGAAGTTCGGCGCGGTCTGAGTCAGTGAGTGGCTTCGCGGTCGTATCGGCGCCGGCAGCGGCCAGTGCGGCGGCGCAGGCGGCGTCCGGTCGACTCGCCTTCAGGTCATTCGGCCAGGCGCTTAGCTTGTCTGCGCCGGCAAAAGCCGCGGCGTAGAAACGCGCCGCCGCCGCATATTGCTTTTTGGCGAAGCACAGGGCTCCCAGTTGTAGTTGTTCACGCCCGTCCGCGGGCGCGATGTCGCCGCGCAGGAAGGCCGGCAGTTTCTTCTCCAGGGCAATGGAGCGCTCGGCGTCGCGCACCCACTGGGCCGAGACGAGGTCCCAGCCCTTGTGCTTGACGTTGAGCTGGTGTCCGCGCCGCAGGGCCGCAAGCGCTTCGGTGAACTCACCGTGCTGCCGCAGGGTGTGTCCGAGGTTGCACCAGCCGATGGCGTAGTTACCGTCCAGCTCGACAGCCTTGCGCAGGCAGGTGACCGCCTCGGCGAATTGTTTCTGCTCGCGCAACGCGACGCCCAGGTTGTTGTGCGACACGACATAGTGCGGCCTGAGCTTGACGGCGCGGCGATACTGTTCCACGGCCTCGTCCAGCCGCTTGCGTGCCTGCAATGCCGCTCCCAGGTTGATGTGGCCCTCAACGCTGTCGTCATGCGCGATTGCCTGGCGGAAATGACGAATCGCCTCGTCGGATTTGCCTTGCTCATTGAGGATCATGCCCAGGTTGTTGTGAGCGCCGCGACTGTGCGGGTCTAGCTCGACGGCCCGGCGATAGGCCGCGACGGCCTCGTCCAGCTTGCGATCGGCCTGGAGCAGGACGCCGACGTTGTAATAGGCGACGGCCGCCTCCGGGCGCACGGCCAGGGCGGCACGGAAGGCGCCGATCTGCTCGGCGCGGTTGCGGCTGGCAATGCCAAGCTGGAAGTGCAGCCAGAAATCGCGCGGATAGCAGATGAGCGCGCGCCGCAGCAACGCCACGGCGTCCGCCGCCGCGCGCAGATCGCTCAGCCGCTGGGCGACGGCCGCCAGCAATTGCGGCGATTGCCCCGCGCAGTCCACCTCTCGGGCCAACGATTTGAGCCTTGCTGCGTTCTCCCATTCATCGGCCTGGCGAACGCGGTTGCGCCAGGGGTCGGAATCTGCCGCCCGCGCCGCTTCCAGCAGCCGACCACGCAACCTGGCGTCGCCCGTGCCCAGCGCCCAGTAGTCCAGGCCGGCGACGAGCGGCCAGCGAATCGGTGAACGGCGGACACGTTCAGCGATGGACTTTGCCGGTTCACGTTCGACGTCGAAACCGGCCTCGTTAAATGTGCTTGCCACCTTTGGCGCGGCCTTGCTAAAGCTGATCACGCCATCCACCAGGTCGGACGATTCCAGTCGAATCTTGTCGAGCGTGAAGGCAAGCTGTCGATCCTTGTCGTCGTCGTCCAGGGCGCGCGCCAGAGCTGCCACCCGGCCGCGCAGTTCAAGCGACATCAAGTCCGGGTCGCCGGCAGCCAGTCGATCGGCTCGCTTCCAAGCTGCCCGGGCCGATTGCAGCAAGCCGCGCCAATCGTCGCCATCGCTCAACTGCGCGGCGTCGCGGCTCGTTGCCAGCCGCCGGTGCAGAGCGTTGCGCTGGCGCTCGGCTTCATCGAGTGCGCTGGCCACCTCCAGTTCCAGATGACCGCGACGTGCGGTCGCGGCGGCATCGCGCCGCGCCTGGTCTGCCGCGTACCAAAGCGCCGCCAGGCCGAAACCGACCACGAGCAAGACCACCGCGGCAGCCAGGCCCACAGCCAGCCGGCGACGCTTACGCTCCTCGCTCGCCTTGACCTCCGCCTCGACACGCGCCACCCGTGCCTGTTGCAAACGGTCTTGCACCGAGGCCAGGTAACCGGCGACGGCCCGAGCAACTTCTCCGGCGTCGCGCGGTCGGTCTTCCTTGCGAGACGCCAAGCAGGATTTCGCCAGCTGCACCAGTTCGCTGTCGGCGCCGCACCCCTCTAGCCGTGCGTACGCGTCCGCCAGCTTGCCCTGCTGCGCCTGTTCTAGCAGCAGCGCCATCTGCTTTCCCTGGTAGGGTGGCCGGCCGCTGAGAATCGTGCACAGAATGGCGCCGAGGCCAAAAACGTCGCAGCGTTCGTCGAGCGCCGGCACATCGCCGCGCGCCTGCTCCGGTGACATGTAGGCGAATGTCCCAAGTACCTGGCCCATTTGCGTGCGCGAATCGTCGTTCGACTCGGCGCCATCTTCGGTCGCCGCCGCGTGTTCGGCTGGCTGACCGGTATCGGCAGGAACCTCGTCGTCCGCCGGGGCACGCTGCAGGCGCTTGGCCAGCCCCCAGTCCATGACCTGCACCTCGCCAAAAGCGCCGACCATGATGTTGTGCGGCTTGAGGTCGCGGTGGATGATGCCCTGAGAATGGGCGTAGGCCAGTGTCTGGGCGACCTGCTCAAAGACCTTGAGAAAGCGAATGTGCTCCGTAGCCGGCGTCGCGCGTTCCTTGAGAAGGTCCGCCAGGGTGCGACCTTCGATCAGCTTCATGCTGAAAAAGGGTCGGCCATCGGCGAGTCGGCCAATGTCGTGCGCTGGCGGGATGCCCGGATGCTGCAATTGACCGGTGATGGCGGCTTCATCCAGAAAGCGCCGCTCACAGTCGGCTGAGCCCGAGGCCCGCGTCAGCAGCATCTTGACGGCCAGCATCCGGTCAAAGTCCCTGTCCAGTGCGCGCAGGACCACGCCCATACCGCCACGGGCAATCTCGCCGACGATTCTGTAGCGATTGCCGGGCAGCTCACGACCCGTCAACGGATGCTCGCCAGCGGTTCTTTCGGTTGGGGCAACCGCGTCCTGGTCGGTCGATAGCTCGCTAATTGCCGGCGCGAGGCCCGGGAAACGCCCTTGATATTCTTCTGGAGTTGGTCGAGTGCCATGACGCTTGCGGATACGAAACTCTTGTGCAGCGAGCCGGCGCGTACAATCCGCGCGCCGCAAGGCCGGGAAGCGCTGCAGATAGTCTTCCACGCGTGCCGGCGCTATCCTGGTGTCCGTGCCCTCCGCCGTGCTCCAGGCCTTCCATTGAAACTCGATCTCGATGTGCACCAACTCTTCAAGGGTGGCGAGATAACGCGGATCGTCGGCGGCGGGCAGAAACTGCTCGATCGATTGCGGTGCGCCCTCGCTCCAAGCCGACTCGAAGCTGCGGCGGGCCTGCTCATCCAGCGCATCGGGCATGCCACTCGCGGACCACGGCTCCCAGCGCCTCGTCGCTACCGCCGACATCTCCGAATTGCCCGCAAGCGGTCTGAGACAGGCGCTCTGGAAACCAGTCGTGGAAACTGCCTCGCAGCTTTGCTTGCCGCGCAGGGCTTCCGTGCAGCGGGGACATTGCTCCAGGTGCCCTGCGGCGGCCGTCTGCTCTTCCACTGATAGGATGCCGAGCGCGAATGCTTCGAGCATTCGCGCCGGAAGACAATTCGTCCTGACAGGTTCCGGTGTCGAATCCGACATGCGCGATCGCGGGGTTGGATGCAGCACGAGGTCGTTCAGCAACAACTCTATCATATCTTCGGTGCGGGATTGGTAGCAAGTCTGGCAGGACGCCGATGATGAGTTTCGCGGCGCGGCAACGGCGCTGGCCCAGCGCGCATGCAACGCCTTGCAGTGGCGGCGTTCGCTCAGCGGTGGATGGAAGTGATCGAACAGTGGGAAAACCGGAGGGGAAAACCGCAGGAGGGGAAAACCGCAGGAGGGGAAAACCGCAGGAGGGGAAAACCGCAGGTGTCTGAAACCTTTTCCAGACATTTTGGGCTCATCCGGCAAATGCGGGGGTTGCTTCAGGTTTCGGTGCGGTGGCAGCGCATCCTTTCAGGCGGGCATCTTCTCGGGCCAGCACATGATCACGCGAGTCCTCCATTCGCTCGCCCCGCTTGCCCCGCCTTGCATCCCCGCTAATCTAATCTCTTGAAACGGACTGACCCTTCTCCCGGTTCAAGGAGAGTAACCGTGGCCACCGCGCAGAAGACGATGGATCCGCAGGTCGAGGCGCAGCTTCGGCTGTTTCAGGAGATGGCCGACGGCTACGAGCCGCGCGACTTCGCGGTGCGGATGTGGGACGGCACCACCTGGGAACCCGCGTCGGGGCAGCCGGCCAGCTTCACGCTCATCCTCAATCATCCGGGGTCGCTGCGCAAGATGTTCTGGCCGCCGCGACCGCTCACCACGGGCATGGCCTACATCTACGACGATTTCAACGTGGAAGGGGACCTGGTTTCCTTCTGCTTCTTCTGCCGGCATCTCACCGATCTCAAGACACGCTCATCGCTGTGGCGGCGGCTGCGGTTGGGCTGGCGGCTGTGGAACCTGCCGCGCGTCGAACGGCCACGCACTGGCCGGCAGGCGGCACAGATGTCCGGGCAAGTGCATTCCATCGAACGCGATCGCGCCGCCATTCTCTACCACTACGACACTTCCAATGAGTTCTTCGAGAAGGCCCTGGGGCCGCGCGTCGTCTACACCAGCGGCGTCTGGGACAACCCCGACGAGGACCTGGAGACTGCACAGACGCGCAAGCTCGATTACCTGTTCCGCAAGCTGCGCTTGAAGCCCGGCGAGCGACTGCTCGATATCGGCTGCGGCTGGGGCGCCCCGCTCATCCACGCCGTCAAGAACTACGGCGCCATCGGGCACGGCGTGACGCTGAGCAACAAGCAGGCCGAGTGGGCCCGTATCAAGGTCCGGCAGGCCGGCATCGAGGAGCGCTGCAAGATCGAGGTCCGCGACTATCGCGAGCTCGACGAGCGCGAGCCGTTCGACAAGATCGTGATGATGGAGGTGGGCGAGCACTTCGGGGCCGACCAGTTCGAGGGCTACTTCAAGAAGTGCTTCGACCTGCTGAGGCCGGGCGGGGCCTTGATGATCCAGCAGATCACGCTGTTCGGCCACGCCGGCATGCCGGCCGCCCGCGAATTCAGTCAGCACTATGTCTTCCCGGACGGCGAGCTGGTCCCCGTCAGCCTGCTGTGCCGCGACGCCGAGAAGGCGGGCTTCGACGTCCGCGACGTGGAGAGCATCCGCGAGCACTATCCGCTCGCGCTCAAGCACTGGCTGGCCAACGTCGAGGCCAACCACGACGAGCTGGTGCGCATCACCGACGAGGCGACCTATCGTACCTTCCGCCTGTATTTCGCCGGCGCCCGCTTCGGTTTCCTCACCAATGTCTACAACCTGCACCATCTCCTCGTCGTCAAGCCGGACAACTGCGACAGCGGCATGCCGCTGAGCCGCCGCGACTGGTATGCGTAGGAGCGGCTGAAAGAATCAAACCACGGATCAAACGGATAACACGAATAGAGAATACAAAGAGTTTTCCAATCCGTGCTATTCGTACTTACAAACGTTCGATTTTGTCGCAGCGCGCCAGGAATTCCCAACGCTGGATTGAAGTCCTGCTTTGCACCGCGAAGACGCGAAGAGCGTCAAGAGATCCAAGTCGATGTTTCTTGGCGCCCTTTGCGTCTTCGCGGTGCGCTCTTTCTCGCACAACAAGGTCTGGAACGCGCGCAGATGTTTTAAGACGTTGACTGTTTGTGGGTTGCGACGAACAGTTCGCGTTCTTCGCGCTGGCGATAAACCAGAAAATCCCTGGTCCACAAAATCATGAAAATCATGACCGCGAACTCAAGGCCATCAGTGACCGGCGGCAAGTACGTCACGAGACTTTCCTGGCTACCCACAACATCCGGGAGAAACAACCCGAAAAAAACAATCGGGGCCAGCGCCAAAGCCAACCGTTGTATCTGTCGTTTGCAGGTCATGCCGTAAGTCTATCCGAAGTTTTTAGCCTTCTCCAGCGAATTCGCGGAACAGGCCGTAACCCCGACTGCCTGTCTCGGCTCTCGTTGAAGCATGCCGCCACTGGAAGTGGACAACCCCCGATTACAACCCAGTAGCGAGTGGTATTGAAGCATGCCGCATCCTTTCGCCTGTATTTCGCCGGCGCCCGCTTCGGCTTCCTCACCAATGTCTACAACCTGCACCATCTTCTGGTGGTGAAGCCCGACAACTGCGACAGCGGCATGCCGCTGAGCCGCCGCGACTGGTATGCGTGAGAGCGGCTCAAAGAATCAAATTACGGATCAAGCGGATCACACGGATAGAGAATACAAAGAGTTTTCCAATCCGGGTATCCGTACTACAAACGTTCGATTCTGTCGCGGCGCGCCAGGAATTCCCCACGCTGGATTGAGGTCCTGCTTTGCACCGCGAAGACGCGAAGAGCGCCAAGAGATCCAAGTCGATGTTTCTTGGCGCCCTTTGCGTCTTCGCGGCGCGCTCTTTCTCGCACAACAAGGTCTGGAACGCGCGCAGATGTGGTAAGACGCTGCCTGCAACTCTGGCGGGTGAAGGGGGCCTCAATGACTGTGCGCGTGTACTACTCCTCGAGTGATTTCTTTGCAGCGTGCAAAGATTTCATGGCGATTCGAACCACGGATTTCACGGATGGCACGGATAAAGAAGACAGGGCTAGCGGACGATTGACTGGCTTCTTGATTTCTTGATCCGTGGCCATCCGTGAAATCCGTGGTCGCCTTGTCTTACGCATCTTCCTGATCGTAGTTGCGGCTCGGCCGCGCTATGCAATACTCGCAGGCGCAACGCAATCGATCGCCACGTTGCCCAGCGATCTTGAGAACTTACGTCTCGATCAGCCGTACAAGGATACACTACGGCATCCGAACCTGAATCGTGCGGCTTTGCACCGCGCCTGCAGTGGAGCGAACGCGGATGTCGTAAGACCCGGCTTTCAGGGCGCGGGCCTTCCACAGCACCAGGCCGGGGCCGTCGCCGACCGCGACCGGCTGCATTTCTTTCCCTTCGATGCGTTCGACGCCTGGCGGCAGTTCCAGCGTCAGGGCCTGGCCGGAGCCCGGAAACTCCAGATGTGCGGTGATGGTGAAGGTCTTGCCCGCCCTCAGCGAGCCGGCAATGGCCAGCGCGAACTCACTGGCGCGGCGCATGGAGCGGATGACCACCGGCTCCAGCGGGACATTCTGCAGGGCGCCGCGGTTGCCGGTCGGGACCTTCTTGATCGTGTCCACGACGTCCATGCCGTCGATGACCTTGCCGAAGACGGCGTAGCCCTGCTTGTCGGCCGCCCGGGCCTGATCGAGATAGGCGTTGTCCTTGACGTTGATGAAGAACTGCGTCGTGCCGCTGTTGGGCTGGACCATGCGGGCCACGGCGATGGTCCCGCGGGCATTGGACAGGCCGTTGCTGGCCTCGTTGATGATCGGCTTGTGCGTCGCCTTCTTCTCCTTCATGTCGGCGGTATGGCCGCCGCCCTGGATCATGAAGTTATCGATGACGCGATGAAAGATGAGCCCATCGTAAAACTTGTTATCAACATAGCGCAGGAAGTTCCGGACCGTGACCGGCGCCTTGCCGGCAAACAGCTCGAGCTTGAACTTTCCGTGCGTGGTGTCCACCACGACGATCGGGTTGACACCCTGCGCGATACCAGGGACTGCCGTGATGGCGAGGATGAGGAACACAGTCGCCGGCACAGAACCTGTCGCAGCCGCTTGCGCTAACTTCGTCTTGAGGATGCCAAGCATGTCCGCCTCCAGCGCGCAAGAATTGAGCATTCGCCTGCACGCTCGATTGTAGCAGTATCAAATAGCTTGTCACGAGCGGACGAACGAAATGATCCGGCACGGACACGTCCCGCGGGGGCAGGACGGTCGCGGGCCAACCCTGAACCCGGCAAGAAAATGCTTGCAATTGCTACGAAAGTGGTTGACAATGCCGTGAGGCTGACGAGGGAAGGAGTCAAACATGAAGTGGGCTCGGCACATCTGGATTTACCTGGTCGGCTTCCTGGCATTGCTTCCCGCGGGACTGCGAGCGCTCACCTGGCAGGAGGTGCCGGCGCACGACCTTGACGGCGCGGCAGTGGCAGCCGGCAAGATGCTGTTCACCCACGAATGGACGCCGAACGATCCGCTGTCTCCCAGAGGCGACGGGCTCGGGCCTGTTTTCAATGCCGTCTCGTGCGTCGCCTGTCATGAGCAGGGCGGTCTTGGCGGCAGCGGCGGCTTCGAGCACAACGTCACCATGTTCACCTTGCAGCCGACTCGCCCTGGCGAGATGATGCGCAGCGGCGTGGTTCACTCCCAGGCCAACGATGGCTTCGCCGAATCGCTCAAGCAGGTGCACGCTGACTTGCCGGACATTGCTCAACCTGTGCTGCGGCCATTCACGACGCGATCCGGGATGCGCGGGGCCGGCTTCGATTTTCGGCTGCCGACCGGCATCGGCGTCTCGCAACGCAACACGCCAGCGCTGTTCGGCGCCCGCCTCATCGACGAGATCACCGACCGCGACATCATCGCCCAGGAGAGAAAGCAACGCCTGCGCTGGGGCCTGTCGCCGACAGGCGGCGAAAGCAAACCAGTTGGACGCGCGCTGCGACTTGCCGACGGCCGGATCGGACGATTCGGCTGGAAGGCGCAGAGCCCGACATTGCTGGCCTTCGTCCAGGCAGCGTGCGCCAACGAGCTTGGCCTGGGCAATCCCGGCCAGCCGCAACCGCGGCCGCTGGGACGGCCCGACTACCAGCCGGTTGGCCTGGACCTGACCGACAAGCAATGCCGGGACATGACGACGTTCATCGCCTCGCTCCCCAAGCCGGTGGAGCGTGCGCCGGAGGACTCGGCTGCGCGTCACGAGGCCGAGATGGGACGCACGCTCTTCATGAAGATCGGCTGTGCGGACTGTCATACGCCTGACCTCGGCTCGGCTGAAGGCATCTACAGCGATCTGCTGCTGCATCGCATGGGGCCGGATCTGGAGGGGGGCGGGTTCTACTACGGCGAGGTCATCGCGCGCACGAGTCCGACGGCGCCGCCGGCAGTCCCCGTGCAAGGCCCGCTGGCGGATGAATGGCGGACGCCGCCGCTGTGGGGCGTGGCCGATTCGGCGCCATACCTGCACGACGGCCGGGCCGCCACGTTGCCAGACGCGATCCAGCTTCACGGCGGCCAAGGCGCTGCCTCCGCCCGTGCCTTCAGCGCCCTGGCGCCGGCCGCGCAGGCCCAGGTCATCGCTTTTCTGAAAACCCTGCAAGCGCCTTGAGATGCTCTCCTGGCGAGCGCTGAACATGTCTATTCGCTTCTATTGCGGTTGCGGGAAACACCTGCGAGCGCGCGACGAGCTGGCCGGCATGCGCACCGCGTGCCCGGTGTGCGGGCAAATGGTCGGCATCCCTTCGCTGCAAGCGTTGCATCGCGGCGCGGCGGGTCCCGTCAGTGTCGAGGAATGGGAAGCGCGCCGCCGCCTCGTGCCCGTGGAAGCTCCCGCGGCCAATGCGGCGGAACCCGCGACGACCGTCGAGACGGAAGACACACCACGCCGACGCTTCCGCGACTTGCTGCGCGGCAGGGGTCGGCGCGGCAAGACAACACAGCGCCGCATGAGGGCGCTCGAGAAGCGCTGGTTTCAGTGTCTCGCCTTTCCGTTCCAGGCCAGGCACCTGATTCTGATTCTGGCGGTTGCCTTCACGGCCATGTCGGTGGTCGCCGTGGTGCATGCCCCGGTGGCCATCGACATGAGCCTGCAAGGCGACTGGCGCTGGCTGTACTGGGGGCTCATTCCGCTGGTTGTCGGCGGCTATCTCAGTGGCTTTTTTCACTGCGTGCTGGCATCGGCGGCAGCCGGCGATGTCGGCTTCGTGCGCTGGCCGGATGTGCAAGACTTGCTTCGCAGCTTGCTGATCTGGCTCGTCACGTTTCTGGCTGGTCCAACGCTCTTCCTTGGCGCGGCGCTGCTGTTCTGGTTCAATTCCGGTGACTTCGCCTGGATCGACTGGCTGATCGCCGGCGAGCTGATCGTCGTGGGCGTGGGTTACTGGCTGCTGTCGCTGGTGGCAGTCCATCAGGCCGATCGGCTGCGCGACGCGACCCCGCAGCACGTGGCCGAACTCGTCCGCCGCCTGGGCTGGCGCATCCTCACGGCAGCCACCGTTGCATCGCTGGCTGTCCTGGGCCACGCCGTTACGGCGACCGTCGCCATTGCAGCGCTGCACGACAACTTCGGCTACGGATTGGCCCTGCTGTTCATCATGTGGCTCAGCGGGTTCTTCTTCGCGACCTTCTTTTTCCGACTTCTCGGCCTGTGGTGCTACCGCTCGCGCGTGGAGCCGATGCCATAGGACAATGGCACAGCCTGCGATCCGAGGCTGCGAGTCCGTAGCGACGCTGATGAGCGGAATCCGTCCGCGGTATCACCTCCAATGAAAAGCGCCTCCGGTCAGATTTTCGTAGGCCTCGATGTACTTGGCCCGCGTCTGCTGAACCACGTCATCCGGCAAGGGCGGAGGCGTGCTGTTCTTGTCCCAGCCAGTCGATTCCAGCCAGTCGCGTACGAACTGCTTGTCGAATGAGGGCTGACTGCGGCCCGGCTGGTATGCGTCGGCCGGCCAGAATCGTGAACTGTCTGGCGTGAGGACCTCGTCAATCAGGATCAGCTCATCGTCAAACCAGCCCCACTCGAATTTCGTGTCTGCAATGATGATGCCACGCTGGGCGGCGTAGTCGGCACCCAGCTGGTACACTTCGAGACTGCGGCGCTTGAGTTCGTTTGCCGTTGATTGGCCAACCCGGTTCGCCATCTCGGCAAACGTGATGTTGATGTCGTGGCCCTGCTCTTCCTTGGTCGAGGGTGTGAAGATCGGCTCGGGCAGCTTGGAATTCTCGACCAGGCCGGCCGGCAACGGAATCCCGCAAACCGTGCCGCTTTTCCGATATTCCTTCCAGCCGGAGCCTGCCAGGTAGCCGCGAACCACGCACTCGATCGGCGCCACCCGCGCCTTTCGAACCAGCATGCATCGGCCTTCGAGCCCCTGCCCGGTCACGTCGAACGGCAGGTTCATGTCGGCCAGGTCATCCGTGAGCAGGTGATTGGGCACGTGCAGCGAGTGGAACCAGAAGAGGCTAAGCTGCGTCAGCACGCGGCCCTTGTCCGGAATGCCGCTGGGCAGCACCCAATCGAATGCGCTGATGCGGTCGCTCGCGACGACGAGCAGCGCCTGCCCGAGGTCGTAAATGTCACGGACCTTGCCGCGCCGAACGGGATAGGCGCCAAGATTCGTCTCCAGAACCGCCCTGTTTGCCATCGTTGCTCCTTTGCAAGGGGATTGGTCAAGGAATTGTCACGCTGCAAAATCTGCTTTTTTCCGCTCCGCAGGCTGGTTTCCGCCCGAGGGAAGCTGGGAAGCGGCGTTGTGCCAGGTCCGCTCGATGAATGTGGTGTCCACCGCACCTTCCGCGAAGCTGGGGTGATTGAAAATCTCGCGATGAATGGGGATGGTGGTCTTGATACCCTCGACCACAAATTCGGCCAAGGCCCGGCGCATGCAGGCAATGGCCTCCGCCCGGGTGGGTTGATAGACGAGCAGCTTGGCCACCATGGAATCATAATTGGGCGGCACCATGTAGCCTGGCACGACATGTGTGTCCAAGCGTACGCCTGGTCCGCCCGGCGCCTGCCAGCGAGTGATCACGCCAGGCGACGGGCGAAAGCCGGCAGCAGGATCTTCGGCGTTGATGCGGCACTCCATGGCCGCGCCGTTCGTCTGGATGTCTTCCTGGCGAAAGCGCAAGGGCTCCCCGGCAGCAACCCGAATTTGCTCGCGTACCAGGTCGATGCCCGTGATCAGCTCGGTAACCGGATGTTCGACCTGGATGCGGGCATTTACTTCGATGAAATAGAATCGATGCTGCTGGTCGACCAGGAATTCGCAGGTGCCAGCGTTGTAGTAGCCGCCGGCGCGAGCAAGACGCACTGCTGACAGGCAAATGTCCTCGCGTACCGAATCCGGCAGGTTCGGGGCAGGCGATTCCTCGACCAGTTTCTGGTGGCGGCGTTGAAGCGAACAATCACGTTCCCAGAGGTGGACCACGTTGCCGTGCTTGTCGCCCAGCAGCTGGACTTCGACGTGACGCGGCCGTTCGATGTATTTTTCCAGGTAGACGCCGCCATCCTTGAAGGCCTTCTCAGCTTCCTGCTGGGCGGCCACAAGGCCTGTCTTCAGGCTTTCCTCATCATGGGCCACGCGCATGCCCTTGCCGCCGCCTCCTGCTGCCGCCTTGATGAGCACCGGGTAGCCCATCCCGCGTGCCAGTCGCACTGCCTCCTCTTCACTGGTAATCAAGCCCTCACTGCCGGGAACAACCGGAACCTTGGCCTCCAGAGCGAGCTTGCGCGCCTCACTCTTGTAGCCCAGTCGTCGCATCGCCTCCTCCGGAGGCCCGATGAACTCGATATTGCACGTCCGACACACCTCGGCGAAGTGAGCATTCTCTGAAAGAAAGCCAAAGCCGGGGTGGATGGCATCCACGTTGGCAACCTCGGCGGCGCTGATGATGCGTGGGATGTTGAGATAGCTTCCGGCCGCAGCGGCCGGCCCGATGCAGATGGCCTGGTCCGCCAGTTTGAGATAAGGCGCGTCGCGGTCGGCCTCGCTGAAGACGGCCACGACCTCGATATCGAGGTCGCGGCAGGCACGAATGACGCGCAGTGCAATCTCTCCGCGATTGGCGACGAGAATCCGTCTGAACATGGAGAAGCCAACTCCCTTCGCTTGCCGACCACAGGCCGGCGTTCATGAAATCCATGGCACGGGCTACTTTGCGGCACGCAGCCGTTCGTTCTTGGCCCGCGATTCATCTGCCAGCCGTTTCTTGAATTCGGCGAAGCGCTGGCGCAGCTCCGGGGCGCTCGTGGCCAGGATCTGCACGGCCAGGAGGCCGGCATTGCGACCGGCGCCAATGCCCACCGTGGCAACAGGCACGCCGGGCGGCATCTGCACAATGGAGTAGAGCGCATCCAGGCCTTGCAGCGCCTTGCTCACGATCGGCACACCGATGACCGGCAGTGTCGTGTGCGCCGCGACAACGCCCGGCAGGTGGGCCGCGCCGCCCGCCCCAGCGATGATCACCCCCAGTCCGCGTCGCTCGGCAGAGCGGGCGTACTCTGCTGTATCGTCAGGCGTCCGATGAGCCGACAAGACGTGCATCTCACAGCCAATGCCAAACTCAGTCAGGGCATCAGCGGCCTGGTTCATCGTCTCCTGGTCGGAATCGCTGCCCATCAAGATGCCGACCTTCAACTGGCTCTTCATTCGTATCCCTTTCGTAATGAGAAATCGGTTTCGAGGCCAGGGCAACGCTGCCAGACAACACAACTGCCACACAGCTGGGCGTCGTGATCAGTTCTTCCGTAATGTTGCTTTGAACGAGACCGCTCAATGAGTCGCCCAGACCTTGCGGGTCTTTCCGATGGCTTTGCGAAGTTCTTGTGCCGCCTCAGTTTCGTGCTCGAGGAACCGGGTTGCCTCCATCAACCAGCAAGCAATTTCCGGCTGGCGCAGCTGGTAAAAAACCTGGCGCCCCTGCCGCCGCTCCGAGACAAGCCGGTTCGCGCGCAACAGCATCAGATGCTGTGACACCCCGGAATGGCTGATGCCCAGTGCTTGCTGCAGCGAGTTCACGTCGCGCTCGGCATCGCGCAACTCTTCAACAATGCGGATCCGGTGCGGGTGCGAAAGCACTCCCAGGAACTCCGCGATTCCCTTGGCGACCAAGGCACGGTGCGGCATGGCCTCCGACCTTCCCTTTTTTTCAACTAATTCAAATGTCTGAATATCATAACATCGATAAGTTATAAATATGGAATGTGACCGTCAAGGCCAATCTCCACAGCTCGCAAAAAAAATACGGACAAGCTTCCGCCCTGCGAAATTCGTTTTGATCGATCGCGCTGCGGACGACGCGAATAGGCGGACAAGCGCGCCGCTTGTTCTACGTAATTCGCCTTGCCCGCCGGTCCCGGGAACGCTAGCAAAGCAGCAATGAAACCCAGCGACATCCGTATCGATGACGTCTCGTTCTCCTACGAGGATTTCCGCTATCGCACACCGATCAAGTTTGGCGGGACGGCACTGGATCGCGTCACGCTCTTGAACGTCACCTGCCGGGTCACGACGCGCGGCGGCAAGTCGTCGGCCGGCTTTGGCTCGATGCCGCTGTCCAACGTCTGGGCCTTTCCCTCGCGGACGTTGACATACGATCAGACTCTGGCCGCCATGCGCGCGCTGTCGGAGCGCATCGCGAAGTTGACCGCCAGCTGCAAGGACTTGGGCCATCCCATCGACCTGACTTGGTCGCTGGAGCCTGAATACATCAAGGCTGCGGCGGCCGTCGATGTGGCGCTTGCCCTTCCGGAGAAGATTCCAGTGCTGGCGACCCTGGTTTGCGCCAGTCCGTTCGACGCCGCACTGCACGATGCCTGCGGCAAGGTTCACGGCCTCAACTGCTACCACACCTACAGCCCCGAGTTCATGAACCACGACCTGGAGCACTATTTCGGAGCGGAATTCAAGGGGGAAAGCCTCGACCGTTATGTCCGGAGAGCGCCGCAGCGGCGCATGCCGCTCTATCATCTGGTCGGCGCACTCGACCCGCTGGAGCATGCGGATGTCGTCAAGCCGGTCGCCGACGGCTTGCCGGAGACGCTCGAGGAGTGGATTCCTTTCAACGGCCTGACGCATATCAAGATCAAGCTCAACGGCGACGACCTCGCCTGGGACGTGGAGCGTGTCGTGCGCGTGAATCGCGTGGCCGAGCGTGGCCAGGACCAGCGCGGAGTGACGACCTGGCACTACTCCCTCGATTTCAACGAGAAGTGCGGCAACGTCGGCTACCTCATCGAGTTCTTGCGGCAAGTACAAGCGCAGACGCCGGCCGGCTTCGAGCGAATCCAGTACATCGAGCAGCCGACGCGCCGCGACCTCAAGGCAGACCGGACCAACGTCATGCACGAGGCTTCCAGGCTGCGGCCCGTGGTCATCGACGAGGCGCTGATCGACCTGGAGAGCTTGCTGCTGGCGCGCGCGATGGGCTATACCGGGGCCGCGCTCAAGGCGTGCAAGGGGCAGAGTCAATCGTTGCTGCTGGCGGCGGCGGCGCAGAAGTTCGGCATGTTCCTGTGCGTGCAAGACTTGACGTGCCCGGGCGCCTCGCTCATCCATTCGGCGGGCCTCGCCGCGCATGTCCCCGGCGTGGCCGCCATCGAGGCCAACTCGCGGCAATACGTCCCCATCGCCAACGAACCATGGGTAGAGCGCTTTCCCGGTATCTTTCGCGTCACGGATGGCACCATGGCGACAGGGGAACTGACAGGAGTCGGCCTGTCCGCCGTGCCATGACTTCCGCACGCGTGTCGCTGCGACCGCTGGCCTCACCGATGCAAAAGCTCACGATTCGTCCCGAGACGGTGGCTGACTTCGCTGCCATTGGTGAAGTCAATCAGCTTGCATTCGGGCGCGATGACGAGGCGCGGCTGGTTGATGCCTTGCGCGCGGGTGCATTCACCAGGCTGTCGCTCGTTGCGGAGTTCGCTGGCCAGATCGTCGGCCACATCTTTTTCAGTGACCTGCCGATTGTTGGCGTCGACAAGACCGTGGCTGCCCTGGCGCTGGCGCCGATAGCGGTGCTGCCTGAATTCCAGAAGCGTGGCATCGGGTCGGAACTGGTCCGCACGGGACTGGACCGTTGCCGCGCCGATGGCCAGCGGATCGTCATGGTCCTGGGGGATCCGCACTTCTATTCCCGATTCGGATTCTCGGCGGCGATGACGGCGCGATTGCAGTCCATTTACGCGGGGGAAGCTTTCATGGCGCTGGAGTTGACGCCGGGGGCGCTGGACGGAGTCGCGGGTCGCGTCGAGTACCCTCCTCCGTTCAGCGAGCTTTCGGCCTGAGCGAAACTCGCCCTCACGCTGCCGTCCGATATGGTGCCCGGTACAGACGCCACAGGAGAGCGAGACCCAGGAACATGCAGGCGGAGATCACGAACGGCCAGATGCCGGCGAGCCAGGCGGGCACGCCGGTTTGCACTGTGTACAGACTGACGATCAACGCGCCGTTGTGCAGCACGTGAAAGACGATGGGCGGCAGCAGGCTCTTGCCGCGGACGGTGAGCAACCCCAGCACCACGCCCAGGAAGAACGCCGGCAGGAACTGAAAGACGTTCATGTGGTAGAGGGCGAACAGGAAGGCGCACAGCAAGATGGCGTTGCGCGGCCGCATGGCGCGCAGCAGGCCGCTCAGGATGAAACCGCGACACGCCAACTCCTCGCATATCGAGCCCAGCAAGCCGAAGACCAGCAGGTAGGCGATCATCGACGGCTGCTCGCCGCGCGGCAGGTTGCCGAGATTGCGCAGCTCGTGAATCAGCGGTTGCCGATCCTCCAGCAAGCGCGGCAGATTTGGATAGCTCTGCAGGACCGTGTTTGTCAACCAGGCCAGTGGCGGCAGAAAGAGCAGCGCCAGCACGGCCGCGACGCTCATCTCCCGGCCCTGATGCCAGCGCAGGCGCAGCGCCTGCGCCGGCTGCGTGTTCAGCATGACCGCCATCAGCAAGGCCGGGGCGGCCACGAAGGCCAGCAGGCTGACCGCCGTGTGCGCCAGCACCGGCACACGCGACCCCAGGCCCTGGCCCAACCAGCGCAGCCCCATGATGACGGCGAAGCAAAAAAACGCTTGCCCGGCCGTCGGCAACGCCTCCTTGTCGCGAAACAGCCGCCGCAGCCACAGGCGAATATCCAGCCGTTCTGCCTCGCGAAACAGCACCTCCTCGCGCTGAAACTGAAAGATTGCCCAGCGCAACGACACCCAGCTGTACAGCGCGATCGGCGCCAGCACCGGGATGAAATACAGCCAGGGCACCTGATCGAGCGTCGGCGCCATCATGAGCCGCTGCATCAGCAACGCCACGCCGGTGACGGGGACCAGGCTATAGAAGGGGCTCAGCTCCACGCCGGGCGCCAGCGTCAAGAAGATGAGCGGCATGGTGACGATGAATAGCGGCATCAGGTAGTACTGCCCCTCTTTCGAGCTGCGCGCATAGGCGCCGATGGCCAGGCTGACGGCGCTGAAGAACGCCGACAACGGCAGCGCCAGCAAGACACACCAGAACAGCGCCCCAAGTGACACGCCGCCTTGCAGGAAGCGCGAGCCAAATTGCCAGGTGGTGAAGCCCAAGCTGGCCAGGTTCATGAGCGAGGTCGCAAAGCTGAACAGCCAGATGGTGAGAAACTTGCCGAGGACGATCTCCTCGCGGCCGGCGGGGCTGATGAGCAGTGTTTCCATGGTGCCGCGTTCCTTCTCGCCGGCACAGAGATCGACGGCCGGGTACAGTGCTCCGGCCAGCGACCACATCACGAGCATGAACGGGAACACGCGGATGAGCAGGACGAGCAGGCGTTCCGGCCGGTCGGGCGAGGCGCCGGGCAGGCGCACGTCGAACGGAGCGTCAAGCTCGTTGGGCAAGCCCTTGCGGGCGAGCCGCACTTTTTTGAGATCGCTCTTCCAGTTTTCCAGCAGCGGCAACAGCCGGGCGTAGGCTTGCCGGCCTCGATCATCGTCGCGCGGCGAAGTGATCTCGACAAATGGCAGGGCCGGGCCTGGCCTGGTGAGCGATGCAAAAAAGTCCGCCGAAGCCGACACCAGCAGGTCGACCGGTTCGTCTGCCGGCGACAGTTGCTTTGCATCGACAAAAACAATCTTCAACTGTCCAGGATCGCCGGCGACGAACGTGCCGCCCTGGATCACCTGGGGAAAATCGAGGAAGCGCTCGGCGGCGGCGGTGAATGCCGGCAGCACGACAGCCTGTTCGATGCCAGACCAGGGCGTCGCCGCAAGCCAGCCGAGTGCCGCCGTCGGGCTGCGGCCGGCGCCGGACGGATGCCGTTCCGGAAAATCGGTCGTCAGCCCCGGACCACGGACAAAGCCGACGATGCTGGGCCGTTCGCGAAAACTCAGGGCAAACTGCAGCACCGCATAGCCGAGCACCGGGTAGAGCAAGAGCGGCAGCACGACGATCATGAACAAAGTCCGGCGATCGCGCAACTGATCACGCAACTCCCGCAGCCAGATCAAGCGGACTATGCTCCAGCGCATCAGCTTTGTCTTTGGTTACGTTTACAGCGTGAGTCGCACAAGCGCCGCGCGCGTGACGATGCTCAACGGCTTGATGCGCAGCTTGCGAGTGTCGCGGTCATGGCGAAAGCGAGCGATCAGCGTGTTGTTCTCGAGGGCATCTCCCGGCAAGAGCGAAAGCAAGTGGCAGCTCGGCGGCTCGTCGGTCATGCCGGCGTCGGTCAGCGCCAGACGCTCGCCGGCGGCGTCCTCGGCGACGAGCGTGTCGCCGCTGCGAGCTAGCCTCTTGAAATGGAGCGCGTGGATCGGTTGCTTGTCGGCCAGCGGCTCCTTCAGGTGCGTCTTGACTTCCTTGACTACGGCGGCAAAGTCCGGTCGGCCGTGGTGCCGGATCCGCTCCAGGTCGCGCGCCTCGAGTGGCCGGGGCAACATCCCTTCCCAGCGCACGCGCGGGTTGATATCCCCGGGGTACACGCACAGCTCCTTCACCTGGGCGACATGGAAGAAGCTGTCGTCGCTCTTAATGAACCTGGCCGCCTTGTAGGGGCGGTAATTCTGCGTGAGGCGAATCCGGCCATTGCCCAGCGTCATCCACACACCGGTATCGACGTACTCCTGCCGGGCGATGTCGTCGTGTGTGTTGAAGGCGAGCTGCACCAGCTCGGCATCGGTCTCCACTAGGCCGCAGTCCTTCAGCTCGCGCAATTGCCAGGCATGCCCCAGCCAGGCGGCGATGCCGGAGTCCGTCTCCGGCTTGAGTTCAGGGTCGTCGAGCCGCTTTCGCAAATAGGCCCTTCCTCTCTTGACCAGGGAGTGCAGGCGGCTGAGCTGGTCGAGGGCCTCGCTGTAGATGCGCTCGCGCTGCGCGGACTTGTCGGCGAACTTGCCGTCGTCGCCGCTGAAGAGCTTGGTGTAGTTGTGCAAGGCGGCCTGGGCGCCGGGCAGGTAGGCGTTGCCGAGTTGCCTGGCCTGCTCCTCCATCTCGCGGGCCAGCTTGGCGTTCATGTTGCCGATGCCGAGCCGGACGAGATCATGCGTCAGCCGCTCCAGCACGTCGATGCCATCGAGCTGGGCCTTGATTTTCTTGGCGAGAGCGGACTTGTTGACTTGACGGGGCCTGTCAACCGCGACCTGCTTCTTCTCGACGCGCGCCTGCGCCTTGTCACGCTTGGCCTGTACGTCCGCCGGTACGTCGGCCGTGGTGAACTTCTTGCCCTGGGCGTAGGCGTACATGAGGCCCAGGCAGTGCTTGCACGGGAACTGCCGGCTTGGGCAGTTGCAGCGGTGCGTCGGCTTGTCGGGCTGGATGAAATCGCACGAGCAGCGGTACGGCTCCTTGCCGCTGCCTTGGCATTCGCCGAACAAGATGGATTCATCCTCGGAGACGTGGAACCTGCTGAACTTGCTTTTCAGCACGAGGCCACGGCCATTCTTGATGGCCTCCGCATTCGGCGCCGCCGAATCGACATAGGCTTCGTCGATCGAGATCATGGGGGCAATTTAAGACCTGGAAGAAGAGGCGTCCATTGTTTGGCGGGGGCCAGGCGACCGGTCCTCCTGGTCGCCTAGCGGCTCCGCCAAGCTCGTTGCGTTACACCTTGATGGTTGGTCCGAGGACGGGCGTCGAGGACGGCTTGACCCAGATCTGGCTGGTTCGTGTGCAATACCCGCGGTTTTGCCAGTACTGGGCGCGTTTGTTGGCCTGCTGCTTGTTTGTGTAGATCTCGGTTTGCTTGCAAAACTGCTGGCCTGCCCAGGTCTTGTAGTGCGTGACATAGTACAAGTAATGGCCTGGCTTGTACTGCTGTACCTGCTGTGGCTGCTGGGGCTGCTGCGCCTGGGCGAGTTGCGGCATTGCCGGCGCCATCTGCGTATTTGACAGGACGCGGCGTTCTTCGAGTCCTTCCATCTCGAGCCGTACTCGACGTCGCTGCGCGACGGCGGGACGCGGGCTGGATTGAAACATGCGGGCCAATAGAGTCGAGAGATTCATGGGAGTCTCCATTAGAGTGAACGGTTTGTATCGTCGCCGAAGCTGCCACCAGCGGCGCCTTCACAGTCAATACGGCGACGTTGCCATGCTGTGACAGAACATTCCGCCCCACGGTGGAGCCGACAGGCGACCTGTCCCTTGCGGCGTCCGGTTGCCTGTCGGCTCGCCGCTGATCGCATCCCTTGCACATTTCGCGCAAGCCCTCCGCTTTCCCATCGTTCCAGAGAAGGCCATCCGCTACACTCAGTGGCAGTACTATCTGGTCCATCTTTGGAGGGTCGATCCATGACGTCCACGCGTCGAAGAACCGTCCTGGCAACCGTGACGGCCGCCGTCTTGCTGGCGGCCGGAATTCTCTGGGGCACGCATTCATCCGGCCAGCAAGGCCAGGCGCCGGTCAACGGCAAGCCGGCGGAGGGGCCGCTGCCGATCAAGCAAGTCGTCCTCTTCAACAGCGGCGTCGGCTACTTCCAGCGCGAGGGCGAGGTGGACGGCAACGCCCGCGTCGAGCTCACTTTCCCGGTCGGCGACATCAACGATCTCCTCAAGAGCCTCGTCCTCCAGGACCTCGGCGGCGGCAAGGTCAGCACTGTCAGCTACGATAGCCAGGACCCCATCGACAAGACGCTACGCAGCTTCGCCCTCGACCTCACCGGCAATCCCACCTTCGGGCAGATCCTCAACCAGGCTCGCGGCGAGAAGATCGAGATCACGCTTCGCGACAAGGCCCCGCCGTTCAGCAAGGTTACCGGCACCATCGTCGGCATGGAGTCGCACCGCAAGCAGGTCAAGGACCAGGTGTTCGAGGCGGAACTGCTGAACATCACCAGCGCCGGCAAGGGTCTGCAGAGCATTCGCATGGAGGAAGTGCTGGGCGTGCGCTTTCTGAATCAGACGCTGGACCGCGAATTTCAGCGGGCCTTGCAGGTGCTGGCCGCCTCGCACGACGTGCAGAAGAAGACCGTGAGCCTCGGCTTCAACGGAGCCGGCAAGCGATCGGTCAAGGTCGGCTACGTCGTCGATCGGCCCATCTGGAAGACGACCTATCGGCTGCGCATGGAGAAGGACCGCAAGGTGTACATGCAGGGCTGGGCGCTCGTCGAGAATCCGTCCGATGACGACTGGAACAACGTCCGCATGGTGCTAGTCTCCGGCCGACCCATCTCCTTCAAGATGAACCTGTACGAACCGCTGTATATCCCGAGGCCGACCGTCGATCCGGATTTGTATGCATCGCTGCGGCCGCCGGTGTATGGCGGCTCGATCAATCCCAGTGATGCCAAGGCCGGCCAGGAGCCGGTCCAGCAGAAGGGAGGCGACGTTGTGGCTGCACCGAAAAAGCTGCCGGGAGGCGAGACCCCGCAACAGATGCTCATGAACCCCAACTTCGGAAACATGGGTGGCTTCAGCTACAACCCTTACATGCCGATGAACAGCTTCATGGGCGGCGGACTCAACAACATGGGCGGCTTCGGCGCCATGAACATGGGCGGCTTCGGCCAGGGCGGCGGGCAGTTCGGTCAGTTCGGCAACCGCTACCAAAACAATGAAGCCTTCAATTTCGATAATTCACGCTACCTTCAGAACAACAAGCTCTCCTACGAGGAACTGCAACAGCGCCGCCTGCAGCAGCGCGAGGTCAAGGAAGACGCCAAGAAGCGCGGCGCCGCCATCGCCGGCCTCAACTTCAAGGAAGGCATCGCCTCCGTCGCCTCGGCGGAGGAAGTCGGTGATTACTACCGCTATGTCCTCGATCAGCAGATCAGCCTGGCCCGGCAGAAGTCAGCCATGCTGCCCATCCTCGACCAGACCATCGAGGGACACAAAGTCTCCATCTACAACGAAAGTGTGCAGGCGAAGTACCCCCTGCTTGGCCTGCGGCTCAAGAACACCGCCGGCCAGCCGTTGACGCAGGGGCCAATCACCGTCTACGAAGACGGCTCTTACGCCGGCGACACCCGCATCCTCGACTTGCAGCCGAACGAGGAGCGTCTGCTTAGCTATGCGCTCGACCAGGGGACCGAGGTCAAGACAGAGGTGAAGTCGAGCCCCAGCCCGGACATGAATTTCAAGATCGGCGGCAACAGCCTGGCTGCCCGCTACAAGCTGCGCGAGACCAGGACCTACATCGCCAAGAACCGGTCGGGCATCGAGCGCACGCTCATCGTCGAGCATCCGATCCGGCCGCAGTGGAAGCTGATCAATCCGATGAAGCCGGCGGAGAAGACGCGCGACATCTATCGCTTCGAAGTCAAGATCGCTGCCGGGCAAACCGCAAAGCTCGAAGTCGTCGAGGAACAGGCCCGCGTCGATCAGGTGGTGCTCACGAATCCCAAGGATGCCAAGCCCTTCTACGCGGTCGGCCTGGGCATCGAGGTCAAGCAGGTCGTGCAGACGGACGAGCCGAAGCTGACCGAGCTGAAGATCGTCAAGGGCAACCTTTATCCGCGCATGAAAGTCCGCGAGACGACGGCCTACTATGTGCAGAACCTGTCCGACCAGGAGCGGAAGTTCGTCGTCGATCACGTGGTCCGGCCGGAGTGGGCGCTGCTCGGCCAGGACGGCATCGCCAAGCGCGGCCCGGACGTGTTCCGCTTCACGCTCGAGGCGAAAGCCGGCAAGACTGCCGATCGGCAGGTCGTCGAGGAGAAGATTCTTGCCAGCAAGGCGCAGAGTGTCAAGGACACTCGGGAGCTCACCTTGCAGGAATATCTCGCCAGCCCGATTGCCAGCGGCGACGTGAAGGCGGCGCTGAATCGCTACATCGACCTGTCCGGCAAGCTGCGCGACAACCAGCACAAGCTCAAGGAAGCCGACAAGCAACTCACCGCCCTGAGCACCGACCAATCGCGGCTGCGCGAGAACTTGAAGATCATCCCGCAAACGTCGGAGCCCTACAAGAAATTCTTGGAGAAAATCGTCACCCAGGAAACCGAGATCGACACGCTGCAACGGCAGATCCGGCAACTTCAGGGCAGCGTGCAGAGCCAGGAAAAGGAAGTCGCCAAGCTTTTGGCAAGCATGAACGCGGCGTAAGTCGACACTTCCCAGGACGGCCTCGAGAACATGGCGCGGTCTGGCCGCGTCATGTTCTTTTTCATTCTTGCGACCACGCCGGCAATCGCAACCTATAATTGAAGGTCCGGAATAGAGGTATCGGCCCGACTCCTTTCCCATCGATACCACTTGCGGAGGCTCCCCGTGCGCTCTGGCCTGAGCGCTGTGGCCTGCGCGCTCTGGTTTTATCGGCTGAGAGGATCGTCCATGTGCGGCATTGTGGGTTACACCGGCTACCGGGAGGCGGAGCCCATCCTCCGGGATGGCCTGAAGCGGCTTGAATATCGGGGCTACGACAGCGCCGGGCTGGCGACCGTGACCGGTTCGGGATTGTGCCTTCGCAAGAGCGTGGGCAAGATTGCCGATCTGGCCGACGTCTTGCAGCGACAGCCGGCGCCGGGGACCTCGGGGATCAGCCATACACGCTGGGCCACGCACGGGGAGGCGACGCTGGCCAACGCCCACCCACACCTGGGGGGCGACGGCGAGGTCGCCGTCGTCCACAACGGCGTCATCGAAAACCATGCCGAGCTGCGCAGCCAGCTTCAGGCGGACGGCTTCACCTTTCGCAGCCAGACCGATTCCGAGGTCATTGCCCACCTGATCGCCA
Organism: Planctomycetota bacterium; assembly: GCA_016873095.1. Classification (GTDB taxonomy): domain Bacteria; phylum Planctomycetota; class Planctomycetia; order Gemmatales; family Gemmataceae; genus VGYC01. The sequence continues at coordinate 36,383 of VGYC01000052.1, forward strand.
AGTATCTCGACGGCGATCCCGTCGAGGCGGTCCGCAGGGCCGTCAGCAGATTACGGGGCACGTACGGGCTGGCAATGATCAGCCCGCGTTTCCCCGGCGTGCTGGTCGGCGCACGCCTGGGAAGTCCGCTGGTCGTCGGCCTCGGCAGCAACGAGAATTACCTGTCTTCCGATGCCAGCGCCCTGCGCGGCTACACGGAGGACGTGGTTTATCTGCTGGACCGCCAGCTATGCGTCCTCACGCCGAACAGCGGGAACGTGTTGAGCGTGGAACTCGCGCCAGCCGAACCGGTCGTGCATCGCCTGAACTGGGACATGGAAGATGCCAGTCGTGGTGAGTACGAGCACTTCATGCTCAAGGAGATTTGCGAACAGCCGGAGGTGATCGACCGGGCCATGGCCGGCCGGCTCGATGAGGTCGATAGCACGGCCCACTTCGGCAACCTGAGCCTCGATCCACAGAAGCTCAACCAGATCGATCGCGTCATCATGACAGCCTGCGGCACGAGCTATCATGCCGCGCTGATCGGCGAGTATCTCATCGAGAGCCTGGCCCGATTGCCGGTCGAGGTCGAGTATGCCAGCGAGTTTCGCTATCGCAATCCGCCACTGGATCGGAAATCGATCGTGCTGGCGATCTCGCAGTCGGGCGAGACGGCCGACACGCTGGCTGCCCTGCGCGAATCGAAGCGCAAGGGACTGCCCACGCTGGCGCTGTGCAATGTGGTCGGCAGCAGCATTGCCCGCGAGGCGGACTGTACCATCTATCTCCACGCGGGTCCCGAGGTCGGCGTGGCCAGCACCAAGGCTTTCACCGCCCAGGTCACCGTGCTCACCCTCTTGGCGCTGCATCTTGGGCGGTTGCGAAACCTGTCGGCGTCGGCGGGCACGCGCATTCTCGACGAACTGCAGCAGATGCCCGATCTTGTGCGACAGACTCTGGACTGCCACGACGAGGTCAAGCGTATCGCTCGCAAGTATCACCACGTGTCCAACGTTCTCTACATGGGCCGGCAATACCTGTTTCCGGTGGCCCTCGAAGGAGCGCTCAAGCTGAAAGAGATCAGCTACATCCACGCCGAAGGCTATCCGGCCGCCGAGATGAAGCACGGGCCCATCGCCCTGGTCGATGAGGACACGCCCTCTGTGTTTCTGGTGCCGCAGTGTCCCAGCTACGACAAGACGATGAGCAATCTGGAGGAGGTCAAGGCACGGGGCGGACCGGTCATTGCCGTCGCTTGCCCGGAGGACGAGCGCATCGCCGGTCGGGCGGACGACGTGATCCTGATCCCGCGTGTCGCGGAGCACTGGCAGCCACTGGTGGCCGTCGTCCCGTTGCAGCTACTCGCCTACGAAATCGCCCTGTTACGCGGCTGCGACATCGACAAGCCGCGCAACCTGGCGAAGAGCGTGACCGTGGAGTGAACATGAGAGCATGTATTGTCGAGGATCGCGGCGTCGCTCTGCTCGAACCGCTGACGCTGACACGGGCTGCCTTCGACCTGTGGTGCGGCGCCTCGTCGTTGCTGGACCGGCAACGCCGGACACTGCCGGTCGATGAACTCGGCGTCCTGGTGCGCCCGGAGCTGGCCGGCCTGTGCCGCCGCGACCACCCCGGTTTGGTCGTCAACGACCTCGGCTGGCTCAATCGAGGGCCGGTGATCCTTGTCAACGCCCGCTGGCTTCCGGGCGCGACGTCGGTCGCGGACTGGCAAACGCCGCGCGTCGGTTTGGTGGACGACGAGCTGGCGTACGTCATCTTGCCTCGGCCAGCGCTTGCCGCAGAAGTGCTCGACCAGCTGGCCGACCTGCCGTTGGCGGACCTGGCCGAGAGCTGGACGGAAACTCTGCCGAGCAGCCAGGCCGGCGGAGCGATGATTCGCTATCCCTGGGACCTGGTCGAGCGCAACGGCGCGGAACTCTCCCGCGATGCCGAGCTGTTTCAGGGCTGGCAGCGCGACTGGTCAAAGACTGCGTCCCTGGCCGTGCTTGGTCCCGCCGAGCAATTCCTGGCACACCCGGAGACCACCATCGAGCCCTTCGTGACCGTGGATACGCGCCCCGGTCCGGTCATCATCGATCGCGGCGCCGTGATCCAGTCGTTCAGTAGCCTGGCAGGCCCATGCTACATCGGCCCGGACAGCTGGATCGTTGGCGCCAAGCTTCGCGGCGGAACCATCGGCCCCGGCTGCCGCATCGGCGGCGAGGTCGAGGCCAGCATCGTGCAGGGCTTCTCCAACAAGTATCACGACGGCTTCCTGGGCCATTCCTACGTGGGCGCATGGGTCAACCTCGGCGCCGGCACGCAGACCAGCGATCTCCGCAACGATTACGGCCAGATTCGCGTCGTCATCGGCAATGAACGCCTGGCGACCGGCTTGACGAAGGTCGGCGTCTTTCTGGGCGATCACACCAAGATCGGCCTGGGAACGCTGCTCAACAGCGGCACAGTCGTCGGCGCTTTTTGCAACCTGCTCCCCTCCGGCGGATTGTTGCCGCTGGTCGTGCCCTCGTTCTGTCTGGTCAAGAACGGTCAGCTATCGGAGCGGCAAGATCTCCGCCAGGCCTTTGCGACGGCGGCCACGGTGCTGCGGCGTCGCGGCCAGGAACTCAACGACACACACATCGAACTCTTCCTGACGCTCTACGACCAGACTGCCGCCAGCCGCCAGCGCCTGATCCGCGAAAGCGACACGCGCCGCTGGCGAAAGAGCGTGTGACGGTGGCGCTCGCTTGCCCCAACGCCGTGGTTGCCGGTGGACATGGCCCTGGTTGCCGCATTGCGCGACAGAGTGCTTTCAGCCCCGTTCTACCGTTCTACCGGGCTAGAAAAAATGCTTGCCAGGCACCGCGCCGCACCGCTACACTCCATCCATGCCGGCAAGCAGGCAAACTGCCGGCCCATCGAATCCCCATATATAGTCTTGTAGCTGCAAGGGCCCGCGGTTCAGTTCAACAGAATCGATTCTGAGCCGCCCCCAAACTTCTTTCACACGAGCCGCCTCGTTGCCAGCGGCGGCTTTGGATCGATTTCTGAACGTTAGGAGAAGCAAAAAGGAGACGAAACATGACTGCGCGCACGCGTTTGGTAGGCATCGTCCTTGCAACGTTGCTGGGCGGCATTTCGCTTTGTCAAGGCGAGCTGTCCGGGCAGGAGAAGAATCCCGTTCCAAAGATAGGGGAGATGATGCTTCAAACAATCCCCCCGAAGCAATACGTATCCGGTGGGTTCGAGACCAATTTCAAGAGCATGGTCGAGCCGGTGGTCAAGACGCTGACTGCTCTGGGCGATGGGGCCAGAGAGAAGAAGCTGGGACTGCGTGGCCCCGTACTGCATTTCTACTACGGGGCGCCGCATCGGACGCCAGATAAGGCGTTCAAGATGGAAACAGGCTTTTTCGTCCCGGAGGGGACCAAGGCATTCGGGGACTTCAAGGTGCGGGAGTTGCCAGAATTCAAGTGCGCAAGCATCCTGTACGTCGGACCCGGCCGGCGCATCGGCGATGCCTGGCAAGAACTCTACCGCTCCCTTCGCGCCAAAGGGCTCACTCCGACAGACGAAGAACGCGAACTGTACCTGTACTGGGAGGCAGGCGAATCCCCAAATAACATCGTTCAGGTTCAGGTAGGAGTGAAATAGGCGTGGCGTTGCTATGAACTATGAACGTATGACTTGCGAGAAGTCCGGGACTGGAGGCGAAAGCCGGAGGGTATGCTGTCAATGGAGTCCTGGAAACCCTACAAGCGGCGGCAAGCCAAGGCCGCCTGAGATTTTGCGAAGCGCGAAACTGCGAACTGAAAACGGCACTTTGGGGTGCCATGCTCACCGCTTTGGGTGAGCATGGCCACGCAAGGCCGTGGCCATGGCACCCAACCCGAGATTCTAGCTTTGACGAGGCACTATTGACTGCTGCGCGGCCAAAGCAACCTTAATGTTATGCGACCAAGCGGAAGCCGGACTTGGCCAAGAATGAAACCAGCAAATGTCGATTCTTTCGCAAGTACAACAACTCGTCGATGACTTCTTC
>VGYC01000053.1 GCA_016873095.1 Planctomycetota bacterium
GATTGAGAGGTGTTCATGGACGACAAAACCCGACGCAAGCGACCCGGCTACGGGATGCGCCGATCCCGCGCCCCGGCCCGCTGCCAGCGCCCAAGCCGCAAACCGTTCAGCCTACGCTTGATTAAGGTCTAGGACAGAAGCTAGACCCGCCCCGTTGCATTCTAAACTCGGCCCAGCCGTGACCAACGTGGGCTGGGAAATCCCCAAATAGTCCAAGGCATAGACCTGAATTCGGCCAAGCCAACGAAGCGCGAAAAGCGTGTCTTCTTGTTCCAGATTGCTGCCATCCTGGCCAGTGAGCAATATCGCGGGGTGAGTTGCGTCTGGGTTCCAACGAAACGTGACACAGACAACTCGCTTATTTAAGCGAGCTCGAATAGTTACCTCAACCGTGGACTTTGGACCATCAGCCGTTACGCTTAGCACCGTTGACCGAGGTAGCTCTCTCCTCGCGTCAGGTTTCCGTGCCAAGCTTCCCTGATTAGCAGCGTAAGTAGCGATCCCCTGCAACGCCTGGAGAACGGTGGTTTTTCCTGAGCCATTCGGCCCCAGAATCAAAGTGAAGGGCGCGAGCGGGAAACTCGCCTTACGCAGCGCCTTGAAGTTCGTGAATTGAATTGACTCAATCATCCGCCCGGTTTTTCCTTCCCCTCGCTACCGATGGTCACGCGGAGAATTGAAAGCGCAATCGTCCAGCAGACTGCCGCCAGAGTATCTAATCCTCCTGATCACGACTTTTGGGCAACCACGACAAGACCAAAGATAGACCTAGCGCGCAGATTACAACACTGCAAACTAGCATCGCGACCATGAAGTAATGGTTACCCGTATGGTTGTAAAGTCCAACAAGCCCGGTGAAAGTCGTACCGAGGATTCCCAAGGAAACCGCGAACATCTTTCGGTGTATCTCGACGCGGCGCAATGCCTTCCTGGCCATCCGGATGGCCGCCTTTGACATCTTGTGTATGTTCTCGGTCCCGCAATGCGGGCACCTGTTGAAATTCCCGTGGTATTCTCCTTTGCAGTTCAGGCACAACATGCCGCGCTCGCAGTTAAGGGTTTGTGGGAAACGCGCAAGAGAATTGTACAGGGTTTTTCAATCAGTTGGCCCAAAAAAAATGACAGATCCCGGAATCATTCCGAGATCTGCCTATGCAATCTACAATCTCAAATCTGCGATCTGCAATTTCTTAGTACATGTCCTCCCCGCCGCCGCCTGCCGCCTTCTTCTCCTCCTTCGGAATCTCGGCGACCAGGGCGTCGCTGGTCAAGAGCAGCGTCGCGACGCTGGAGGCATTCTGCAGGGCGCTGCGGACGACCTTGGTGGGGTCGATGATGCCGTCCTTGACCATGTCGCAGTACTTGTCCTGGCGGGCGTCGTAGCCGTAGTTGGCGTTGTCGTTCTCCAGGACCTTGTTGGCGACGACCTCGCCGTTCTCGCCGGCGTTCTGGCAGATCTGCACGATCGGGGCCTTGCAGGCGCGGACGACGATGTTGTAACCCGTCACCTCGTCATCGGAGAGGTTCTTGGGCTTGAGGCCGGCCGAGGAGCGGAGCAAGGCGACGCCGCCGCCGGGCAGGATGCCTTCCTGGTTGGCGGCGCGGGTGGCATGCATGGCGTCCTCGACGCGGGCCTTCTTCTCCTTCATCTCGCTCTCGGTGGCGGCGCCGACGTTGATCTTGGCCACGCCGCCGGACAGCTTGGCGATCCGCTCGGAGAGCTTTTCCTTGTCGTAGTCGCTCGTGGACTTCTCGAGCTCGCGCTGGATGAGCTGGATGCGGCCCTGGATATCGGGCTTCTTGCCGGCGCCCTCGATGATGACCGTGTTCTCCTTGTCGATCTTGACCTTCTTGCAACGGCCCAGATCCTTGAGCTGGACGTTTTCGAGCTGGATGCCGAGGTCCTCGAAGATGGCCTTGCCGCCGGTGAGGATGGCGATGTCCTCGAGCATGGCCTTGCGGCGGTCGCCGTAGCCGGGGGCCTTGACGGCCGCGCACTTGAACGTGCCACGCAGCTTGTTGATGACCAGGGTCGCCAAAGCCTCGCCTTCCACTTCCTCGCAGATGATCAGGATCGGCTTGCCGGTGTTGAGCACCTTCTCCAGGACGGGGACGAGGTCCTTGTTGGTGGTGACCTTCTTCTCGTAGATGAGAATGTACGGGTCTTCCAGCTCGCACTCCATCTTCTGCGGATCGGTGATGAAGTACGGCGACAGGTAGCCGCGATCGAACTGCATGCCCTCGACGAACTCGTGGGCGGTCTCGATGGTCTTGCCTTCCTCGACCGTGATGACGCCGTCCTTGCCGACCTTCTCCATGGCCTCGGCGATGATGCGGCCGATTTCCTGGTCGTTGTTGGCCGCGATCGTGGCCACGTTCTCCATGTCCTTCTTGGACGTGACCGGGATGCTGAGCTTCTTGAGCTTCTCGACGATGTCGTCGACGGCCTTCTCGATGCCGCGCTTCATCAGCATCGGGTTGACGCCGGAGACCACGGCGCGCAGGCCCTCATTGAAGATGGCCTCGGCGAGGACGGTCGCAGTGGTGGTGCCGTCGCCGGCCACGTCGCTGGTCTTGGACGCGACCTCGCGGACCATGCGGGCGCCCATGTTCTCGTACTTGTCCTCCAGGTCGATCTCCTTGGCCACGGTCACGCCGTCTTTGGTGACGGTCGGCGAGCCAAAGCTCTTCTGAAGAATGACGTTGCGGCCCTTGGGCCCCAGCGTCACCTTGACGGCCCGGGCCAGCTTGCCCACGCCCTTGCGCATGGCGTCGCGAGCCTCTTGATCGAAAGCGATTTGCTTGGCGGACATTCGACGAATCTCCTTGGGAAAGTTTTCAGTGTTCAGTTTTCAGTTCAAAGCTTTCAGTGTTCATGCATCAGTGTCTTTTCTTACTGAACACTGAAAACTGAACACTGAAAACTCGCTAGTCGATGACGGCGAGGATGTCTTCCTCGCGCATGAGTAGGATATTGGAACCGCCCCGGTCCTTGTACTCCTCGCCGGCCCAGTTGGTGAACAGCACCTGGTCGCCTTCCTTGACGGACAGCGGCTTGCGTGTGCCATCCTTCATGAGCCGGCCATTGCCCACGGCCAACACCTTGCCACGCTGCGGCTTGTTCTTCGCGGAATCCGGCAGCAGGATGCCCCCCGCTGTCTTCTCGTCCGCCTCATGTCGCTGGACCACGACTCGGTCGCTCAATGGTTTGACCTTCATGGCACGAACCTCTCTCGGCTGTTTGGGACTCAATTAATGGCCGGGCTCTGAGCAAGTTTCATGCCCTTATCTGCCAAACTCGCAAAGTGTTAACTGCACAATAGTTGTGCCTCGGGACTCCGCAAAAGCCCGAGGGAATCGTCTGCCAACTTGGCCCACGGGTGACCCCTGGCTGTCGGAATGGCAGGCGGGCAAGGACCGGCGCTGGCGACGATGCAAACCGCGCCTTGTCCTGGCGTGATCGCATTCACGCCACATACGGCAGCACATACGGCCCCTTTGGAATGACGGCAATGCGCGCCGTCGGGCCGTGTTCGGTCAGGCTGTCGGCGACCGCTTGCTCGACGCTGGCAGCCGGCTCGACGTGGCAGCCGCGCAGCGTCTCCGCCGGCAGGCCGTCGCTGACCACCTTCACCTTGCAGTGCAGGACCACCTTGGCCAGCTCCTCGAGCTGCCATTGGTCCATGACGAAGTAGTCCTTGCCCATGATGCGCTGCTTGAAGAGCACCAGATCCTGGTTGTCGGCGAGCAGCTTCTGAAACTCCGGGCTGCCCACGCCTTCGCTGAGACTGGCGGCCAGGATGATCGTGCCCCCCTTCTTGACGATCGGCATCGCGCCGGTCAGCCCCTTGACCGCCTGATACCAGGTCGTGTCCAGCGGATAGCCGGCGCAACTCGTGACGACGATGTCCATCTTCTCGGGCACGGGGACGCGGACGACTTTCTCGACGAAGCGGACGCCTTCCATCCAGGCATGCTCCATGTGGCCGGCGCCGACCCAGGTGATGCGCCGCTGGCCGTCGAGGCAGACGTTGACGATGAAGTCGCAGCCGGCCATCCAGGCGATGCGCGTGTTCTCCTCGTGCACCGGGTTGCCGTCGAGGTAGCCGCAATCCGCCTTCGGATGTTCCAGGAATTGCGGGCCATGCCAGATCTTGACGGTTTCCAGGGCGGCGATGCCGGGGCAGATGACCTTGCGGCCGCCGCTGTAGCCGGCCATCAGATGCGGCTCGATCAGCCCCGTCGTGATTTTCAGGTCAGCGCGAACATAACGGCTGTCGAGATACACCGGCACGCCGCGCGGCGTCACGCCCAGGTAGTCGTGCTCCTCCAGCACCTTGCCGTGATGGTTCTCGATGCGATAGTTCCGCGCGATCTCGGCGCCCACCAGTTCGTCCAGTTCGGCCCCCTCGTTGGGCCGGTGCATTCCGGTGGCGATCAGGATCAGGCTGTCCTTGCGGGCAATGCCTTGCTCTTCCAGCGTCCGCAGCAGCGGCGGCAGGATGACGCGATTCGGCACCGGCCGCGTGATGTCGCAGATGAGGATGCATGCGTTCTTGCGGCCGCGGGCAAGCTGCGCCAGCGGCGGCGTGCCGATCGGATTCGCCAGCGCCGCCGCCACCGCCGACTCGGCGTTCGCCAGCGGCTCACTCGGCTTGATGGCAAGCGGCCCGACGATGCGATCATCGGGAAGTTCCACGGGAAGTCCAGTCCGGCCATAATCGAGTGTGATGCGCATGACGCTATTGTATGGCGAGCCGGGAGCGTGTGCGACCGGAGAAAGTCGCCACCGTGCGCCGGTACGCCGGTACGCCGGTCGCATTCGCCCTGGCCCGCCGTCACTCGCGCACGCGCACGCGCAGCAGCGTGGACCAGTCGTGCGACTTGAGGGTCTTGCGGCCGATGGTGTTGGGCTTGATTGCCTGCACGCCGAGGCCGAGGAGGAACTGGTTCTTGCCGACCATGGCCCGGCCGGCCAGCAGCGCCCAGCGGCTCGGCTGGTCCTCCCCTTCCGGGATCAGCGTGCCGCGGTGGAAGGTGTTGGCGAAGCCCTCGTAGCTGAGTTGCACGGGCCAGACCTGCACGCGCGGGCGGTCACTGGACGTGATGTCGCCCAGACCGGGCAATACCTTGTCGAGAAGCTGATCGATGTTGTCGCGATCGACGCGCGAGGCGCCGCCGGCCGGCGCCACCACGACCAGCCGCAGTCGCACCGGCACGCCCTCAACGACCAGGCGGCGGTCCCCCTTGCTCGGCGGCAGGTCGGGATACTCGGCGAGTTTCTCGATGCGCTCGATCTCCGTCGGATGCTTCTTTTCCTTGCGAAACAGCTTGCGCACGAGCACCCAGAGAATGAGCAAGACAATGAGTGCCGCGCCGGCGACGATGAACAGCCAGATGCTGTCGAGCGTGCCGGCGATGCCTTCGGGGAGCATCTTTTTGAGAAAGTCGGGTGGTTGCATGGATTTCCTCTTACAGGTCGCCGTGGATGAATGGATAAACGAAATGTCCCAGGAGTCGGGCATCTTTATAATGAGAACTGACTGCAACCGAGGCAAGCATTCCATAGGAGAGCGATATGCAGATCTTGCTGGCGCTGGCGGCGATCACCATGGGACAGCCGGGCGCGGACGTCGCCAGGCTGGAGGGCAAGTACCTCAAGAACATCCGCCAGCTCACGCACGACTTCGCCCGCGCCGGCGAGGGCTACTTCTCCCCCGATCAGAAGCAGATCATCTTTCAGGCCGAGGAAAAGGGCGACAATCCCTTTTACCAGATTTTCACCATGGACCTCGAAAACGACAAGTTCCGCCGCGTCAGCCCCGGTGTCGGCAAGACCACCTGCGCCTACTTCCATCCGACCGAGAACAAGGTCATCTTCGCCAGCAGCCATCTCGATCCGGACGCCAAGAAGCACTATACCGTAGAGCGCGACCTGCGCGACCAGGAACGGAAGACCAAGAAACGGCGCCGCTACGTCTGGGACTTTGATCCGCACATGGCCATTTTCGAGGCCGACCTGCACACTCTCAAGCTCAAAAAGCTCACCGACGCCGCCGGCTACAACGCCGAGGGCAGCTACTCGCCCGATGGCAAGCACATCGTTTTCTGTTCCAACCGCACCGGGCCGAAGAACCTCGAGCTGTTCATCATGGACGCGGACGGTTCGAACGTGCGGCAGCTTACTAGGGCGCCCGGTTGCTACAACGGCGGACCGTTCTTCTCCCCGGACGGCAAGCGCGTCATCTTCCGCAGCGATCGCAAGAAGAAGGACCATCTGCAATTGTACGTCATCAACGCCGACGGCTCGGGAGAGATGGCCCTCACCGACGACCTCGACTGGGTCTTCTGGGCGCCATACTGGCACAAGGACGGCAAGCACATCGTCTTCACCGGTGCCGATCACAGCAAGCCCGGCCGGCCCAACTACGACCTCTGGTGGATGCCGGTGCCCCCACACGAAAAACCGGCAAATCGTTCAGGCGCCAACGATGCAAAAACAACGAAGACACGGCTCACCTACCACTCGGGAGCCGACGTCTTGCCCGTTCTCAGCCCGGATGGTCGCCGGCTCATGTGGACTTCGACCAGGACGCCGAGTCACGCGGCCCAGCTATTCATTGCAGATTTCGTGATGCCGAAGAATGAGTGAGCGCGACGCCAGGGTCGCGGCGCCACCAGGGGAAAAACGCGCTGGTGCGAGCCATGTACTCGGCATAGCCTTCCTTGGTCTGCTGCAACGAGCGCTCCAGCAGCGTGACGCCGGAGACGCGGAGCAGCAGGAAAGACATGACCAGCGGTCCGATGATTGTCCACCAGGCGTGGCCGTCGCCGAGCGCGGCAAGATAGATGCCCCACCAGATCAGAAAATCGCCGAAATAATTCGGATGGCGGGTGTAGCGCCAGAGTCCCCGGTCCATGACCTTGCCGCGATTGCCCGGATCCGATTTGAACCGCGCAAGCTGATAGTCGCCGATGGTCTCGAACAGGAACCCCACGGTCCACAGGCCCATCCCCAGAAACGCCCAGACGTCCAGGGGCGCGCGATCGAGCTGCCCGGCCACGATCGGCAGCGCGACGACGTTCATGATCAACCCCTGCAGCGCAAAGACAGTGAATAAGCTCACCAGCCAGAAGCGTGGACCAATCGCTTGGCGCATCGCCTGGTAACGATGATCTTCGGGAGTGCCCAGCTTTCTCCGTGCAAGGTGAGCCGCCAGCCTCAGGCCCCAGACGGACGTCAGGGTCAGGAGCACGATTTTTCGCGAGGAAACCTCGCCCGTGAGAAAGAAAGTTACGGCGGCGATCGCCACGAAGCCCATTCCCCAGAACACGTCCACGATGCTCACGTCACGCAGCTTCAAGCTCATCAGCCAGACGAGCACCATGAAGAGGGCGGTCACCGAAAGATTGACGGCAATGAGTTCCAACAAGCTCATGTCACCAGACCTTTCCTCTTGAGAGTGATCGTGCCGCTCCGAGCCGAGAAGTTGCGGTCCCGATGTGGTCGCGACAGCGCGCGGCTCGAGGAGGTAGTGTCCGACGAACCACTCTGTTCCCCCGCCATGGCGGAACAATTCTGCGCAGGCCATGAAGAACATGCGCCAGCGCTGCAGCGTCACCCTGGCCGTGGCCGGGTCGGAGTCGCCTCCGAACAGGGCGAGCAGGCGAGCGCGCTTGGCGTTCAGGTTCAGCAGCCAGTCTTCGCAGGTTCTGGCATAGTGCCGTCCATTCACCTGCCAGCATCGGGAAATGACCAGATCCCGGTCAAAGTGGGCAAGAAGGTCAAAGGAAGGCATCAGGCCGTCGGTGAAAAAGTGCCGCGCCATCCAGTCGTTGCCGCCTGTGCTGTCAAAGGTGTAAGCCGACTCGCGGTGGCAAAAGATATGCACGAACAGCTTGCCCGCCGGCCGCAACCAGGCAGCAATGCGTGCCAGCAAGGTCTGCAAGTTACGCATGTGCTCGAACATCTCGATCGAAACGACTCGATCATGAGCATGGTCGCCGGCATATTCCACGATGTTGGCCGTGACGACCCGGACATTGCCGAGCCCTCGTTCGCGAGCGCGCGTTTCGATGCAGCGCTTCTGCTGCGCCGAATTGGACAGGGCCGTCACCCGGCAGCGTGGATAATGCTCGGCAATCCACAGCGTGAGCGCACCCCAGCCGCAGCCCAGGTCCAGCACCTCCATGCCGTCCTCGATTTCGGCGCGCTGGCAGGTCAGCCGGAGCATGCGTTCTTCCGCCTCGCGCAGGCTCGTGTGACGGTCCGGATACAAGCAGCAACTGTATTTCAGACGCGGTCCCAGGACGGCCTCGAAAAACTGGGGCGGCACGTCATAATGCTGCGCGTTAGCCTGGTCGGTCGCCAGCGCGATCGGGCTTTCCTTGAGGAACCCCACGAGGTCCGCCGTGTGCCGGGACGCGTCCCCGTGGCGACGCTCCTGCTCAAGCCGGGCACGCAGCTGCCGCCTGATGCCGATACGAATCAGCCAGTCGGGCAGCCAGCCCTTTTCCGCCAGATCTGTCAAGTTCATCACAGCGCCTCATGGTTCGGGATGATGTTGCGCGCATCCGAGCGTCGCAGCAAGAGATGTTCCCAGGATTCGTCGCGGCGAAGCCGGAGCAGCTGCACAATCATGTAAACGGCCATGGCAATATTGCCGAACAGCATGATGGCGGCGAACCAGGCCACGCGGGCAAGGTTGCCTGGCTCCTTGTAAGCGACCCATACGTAGAATGTGAGGAAGCCGCAGTAAGCATCCATGAATGTGGCGACGAACCAAGGCTCGGCAAACAAGTAACCGGCCTGCAGCACGCTGCGGTCGAGCGACGCCCAGCCAGTCGTCACGATCATGACCAGCAGAATCAGCGCGAATAGACTCAGCAGCATCGAGCGCATCATCGTGCCTCCTGTCCAGCCGGGGCGAAATGATCCACGTCGGCCACCTGCCAGAGGAGGGGTCTGCGCCGGCACTCCGGTTTCGCAAGCAGGATCTGCGCCACCCCGATCTGATTCTCGAGGAAGCCGGCCTCGCAATAGCACAGGTAATAGTGCCACATGCGAATGAACGGTTCATCGAATCCGAGGGAACGAATCTCGTCGATGTTCTGCCAGAACCGCTTGCGCCATCTGTAAAGCGTTTCCGCGTAATGCCTGCCGAAGTCCTCCAGATGAAGGAACCGGAAGTCCGTCCCCCGTCCGATCGCGTTGGCCATGGCCGCAACGGAAGGCAGACAGCCTCCCGGAAAGACGTACGCTTGAATGAAATCCACCGATCGGCGGTACGCCTCGAAACGCTCGTCCGGGATCGTGATCGCTTGCAAGAGCATCATGCCGTCCGCACGCAGCAGGCCAGAGCATGTTCGGAAGAAGGTCTCCAGATACTGGTGGCCTACCGCCTCGATCATCTCAATCGAGACGATGTGATCGTACGATCCGGTAAGGTGGCGGTAATCCTGGCAGAGAACGTGTACGCGCCCCTCGAGGCCGGCCTGGCGAATACGCTGGCAAGCATGTTCATGCTGGCGTCGGGAAATGGTCGTCGTCGTCACCCGGCAGCCGAAATGCTGGGCGGCGTGCAAGGCGAAGCCGCCCCAGCCGGTGCCGATCTCGAGTACGTGGTCGCGCGGCGAAAGCTCGAGCTTGCGGCAGATCCGCTCGTACTTCGCGCGCGACGCATCCGCAAGTGTGGCGTCCGGGTGCGTGAACACTCCTGCGGAATAGGTCAGCGTCTCATCGAGGAACAACGAGTAAAACTCCTCTCCCAGATCGTAATGGGCCGCGATGTTGCGCCGGCTGCCACGCAGCGTGTTCCGGCGAAAGTAATGTGCCCAGGCTTTCAGCCCCCGCCAGCAGCGGGCGACGGCACCATCCATGCTCGACAGCACGCTAGAGTTCCTTGTCAGCAATCGGAACAGCCTGGTCAGATCATCGCAATCCCACCAGCCGTTCAGGTAGGCCTGGGCGGCACCCAGGGTCCCACGCAAGGCCAGCAGCGGATAGAAACGAAAGTCATGAACGCGGATCGCGGCGGCGACATCGTCTCCGCTCCGGTTCGCGCCGAGATCCCACCAGGACTCGTCGTCACGCAGGCGCAGACTGCCGGTCTGCAAGAGTCGCAGACGGCTAATTATCCTGTTCCGGAAGAAGCGAGCGAACCATCCCGGACGCGCGGCTGGTCTGCCGTCGCCAGGCTCGTGGCTCTCGGATATCTTTCTGGATGCGGATAGAATGGACATTTCGTCCTCCACAGATGGAAAGCCTGAAGATAGATGGCAGCCGTGATGCGGACCGTCATCAACGGGTAACGACAATGCATGGCGAGGCGCGTGCGGCGCGACAAGGGCACTCGCCCCAGGTGCAATGACGCCCGAAACAACGTGTTCTCTTCCAGAGCGTTCTCGATGCCCACGCGTATCTGCGCGCCTGGCGAACTCAATCGCCAGCGGTATTCCAGATTCATGTCCATGAACGGCGACACGTGAAAGACCTTGGGATGCCGGTACTGCAAGTCTGCGCCGGCGCCATGCTGGTTGCCATGCCAGAGCACGTAGCAATGGCGTTCGAGCCAGGGCGTATTTTGCACTTCCGCGACCAAAGCCTCGACAGTGCAGCCATCCGCGGCAAGACAGTAATAGATGCTCAGCGGATTGAAATAGTAACCGAAGTTTCGCAGCTGGGTCAGCAGCCGGACCGGGCCCTCGAGCTTCAGGCCTGTTTGCTGCGAAACCAGGTCCCGAACGCTCGCCGCCAGCGACTGCCGCGGGTCGCCGAGATGATCACGGCGCAGGAATGCCCCTGGCGCGAAGCGGCTCTCCGACAGCAGGCCGGCACGCAGGAGGGACGGCACTTCCGCCAGGTCCAGGAAGGTCATGTACAAGCCGTACTGAAACCGGTGTATCACCGGCTCCAGCCGCTCGTGGCGAACGACGCCTTGGTAGAGGCAGCTTTCCATTGGTCCAGACCCAGTCCAAAATGTTGCGTGACGTCCAGCGCGCTGTTGACTCCATCTTCATGGAATCCGTAACCGTGATAAGCACCGCAGAAGAAGGTCCGTCGCCGGCCATTGCGCCGCCTCAGCTGGTCCTGGGCGTTCAAGGACTTGCTTGTGAACACCGGGTGATGAAAGACGAACCGATCCAGCACCCGCGACGGCTCAATCCGGTCGCCCGAATTGAGCGTCAGCAAGATCGGCGACGGTGTGTCGAGACCCTGCAAGCGTGACAGGTCATAGGTGACGGCGACAGCGTTGTCCCCGCTGCAGGGGATGTGATAGTTCCAGCTCGCCCAGGCGCGCCGGCGGCGCGGCAAGATCGTCGTGTCCGTGTGCAGCACGGCCATGTTGGCCTGGTACGGAAAGGCCTTCAGACTGCTGATTTCCGTTTCATCGGCGTCTTCCAGCACCGCCAGCGCCTGATCGGCATGACAGGCCAGCACAACATGATCGAAGATTTCCGCCGGAGCGTTGCGAGGCTCGACAACCACATGGTCCCGATGCCGGCGGACGGCTGCGACGGCGCACTCTGTGCGGATGCGGTCGCGAAACGGTGCGGTCAGCCGCTCCAGGTAGCGCCGCGCGCTTCCCACAACCGTTTTCCATTGTGGCCGGCCACGCACTTGCAACAGTCCATGATTGCGAAGAAACGCCAGCAGGAAGTGCGCGGGAAAGTCCAGTAACTGGCCCGGCGGACATGACCAGATTGCCGAGGCCATCGGCACGAGATACTTGTCAATGAACCAGCTTCCGTAAGCCCTCTTGGCCAGCAGGGCGCCCAGAGGAGTGTCTTGCAGGTCGCTCTCCAGCAAGCCGTCCGCCTCTCGGTTGAATCGCAGGATGTCGGCCAGCATGCGCAGGAAATCAGGCCGCAACAGGTTCCGCCGTTGCGCGCAGAGCCCATTCAGCGAGCTTCCCTGATACTCGAGTCCGGACTGGGCGCAGCGGACGCTGAAGCTCATGTCCGTGTCCCGGCCGGACACGGCCAGCAGCTGCAGCAGACGACAGAAGTTGGGATAGGTCTGCTCGTTGTAGACCATGAAACCCGTGTCCACGCGCCACTGGCGATCAAAGGTTATGACATCGAGCGTGCGCGTGTGTCCGCCAGGGCAGCGAGCCGCCTCGAAGACGTCGATGTCATGTTCCTGGCAGAGAAGCCGGGCAACCAGGTTGCCGCTGATTCCAGTGCCGATGATGCCGATTCTCACAGGTCACTCCGGTTCATCACGAGTGCTGTTATCACGGGTGCTCCAGTCCGACCGATCCGGCGGCTGCGGGTGCCGGATCCTTCCGCTTGTAGCTCTCCTGGATGTGCCGGGGTACCGGTTTCAGATCCCAGACGAGACCTGCCCACGACAGCACGACCAGCAGATAGTACGTGATGTCGATCTGCCACCAGCGAAAGCCCTGCCGGGCCGAAGCGGGATAGTGATGATGGTTGTTGTGCCAGCCCTCTCCGAAAGTCAGCAGCGCGAGCAGGAAGCTGTTGCGGCTGTCATCTTTCGTGGCGTACGGGCGGGTGCCGAACCGATGCGCGACGGAGTTGACCGCAAACGTCAGGTGGTATAGCGCGACTGTGGACACGACGAACCCCCAGACCAGAACTTGCCAGCCGCTGGTGCCAAGCCAGGGCATCCACATCTCCAGGCCGGCCCCCAGCCCGAACAGGGCCATCGCAAACGCCAGAGGCACGAGAAAATCGTTGCGGTCGAGAAAGCGAATCTCGGGATATCTCAGCCAGTCGCGGACAAGCCGCTCGTCCGTGCCGACGTGCTCGCGCGTCATGAACCACGCCATATGACTCCAGAAGAACCCGAAATGGACAGGAGAATGGGGGTCGCGAATCGTGTCGGCGGAGCGGTGGTGAGCCCGATGGTGTGCCGCCCACCAGAGCGGCCCGCGCTGCCCCGCGGCGGCAGCCACGATGGCGCCGCAGAACTGGAACCAGCGCGACGTCTTGAATGAACGATGCGAAAAATAGCGGTGGTAGAAGGCAGTCAAACCGAACACCCGCAGGAAGAGTGTGGCCAGCGCGATCCCCACTGCCGTCCAGCTCCAGCCCACCCAGAGCACTCCCAGGCATGCCACATGCAGGAGCAGAAATGGCAGGCAGCGCAGCCACTCGACACGAGGAACAGGGTTGGTCCGGGTGGCCAGAACGTCTTGAGCTACCATCGAAAGCTCCTTTCTGCGGTCACAGCGCCGAAGATGCTGCCGTGATGTTTTGGCGCAATTTCAAAAACGCCGTCTCCTGCACCTGACGGATCCGCTCCTTGGACAAACCCAGGTCGCGTCCGACCTCCTCGAGGGTCTCGGTCCTGCCAGGCTCGTCGTTCAGATGGAAGCGCCGGCTGATGACGAGCTTCTCGCGCGGCGTCAGGATGGACGCCTCATCTCGAAGAAACTGCCTGAGTAAGGCCAGTCGCGCATCGATCGGCTCCGGATCGCGAGCGCACGGGCCGCCCTGGGGCAATGCGTCGATCGGCACCGATCGGGACAGTCGATCGGTCGTTTGACGCCGCGCCAGCCGCGACAGCGCTCGCGTCAAGCAGGTGAAGGCATAACTGCTGAAGCGAATTCCACGCCAGGGATCAAACGTCTCGACCGTCTTGATGAGTACCAGTTGACACTCGCCGACCAGATCGTCAGCAAGCTGTGGCGACCACAACCACTTCTGCACGGCCTTGTAAATCAGCTTGCCGTTTCCGACCACGATGCGATTGCGCACGCGGTGATATTCGCGGCGCCAGCGCGCCGACTCACTCTCGTGCGCGGCGATGCACATCCGCCAGGCGGCATAGTGCATCCGCCTGGCACAGGCCAGCGTCAACTCGTTGGGCATGTGGCCCCTGGTCTCCACGCACTCCACATCGGCGATCAAGTCCGGCTCCCTGGCCTCGCATGCCGCGAACGAGGGGTGGAAGATGAAATGCGGCTCACCTGGCCGCCGGCGGGTCTTGCTGGACGAAAGACTCATGGCGAACCTATCTTCTGCGGACGACCCGGCGCCGCCTGCCACGGCCGTCCGAAAAACGTTCAATTCGTTCTAGTAATCCTAAGTGGCCTATGGCGACGAGTCAATGGTAAATGATCGTTTTGACTGTTTATTTAATGGGGCCGGCCGCAAGCACAGCGCCGGACACGACTTACATGGCCAGCTGAATCCGTATTTTTCGGCCATGCTGGCCTGCCGCCGGGCAAGCCAGGCTGGAATTCCGTGAACCGGCGCTATAGTATTAATTGAACGATATGATCTTTAACATGATGGCCATGATGGAAGCGACATTTGTGAGTCCGGCCCAGGTGTCGCGCGCACTGGGCGTCAGCACCTCCACCATCAAGCGCTGGGTCGATCAGGGGGTCTTGCCGGCGCACAGGACCGCCGGCGGTCATCGCAAGCTGCTGCGCGTCGATGTCCTCCGGCTCGTCCGTGAGGGAAACTTCCCGCGCCTCGACTTGCGACTGCTGGAACTGCCCGTCGACGCCGGCGCTGCCGACACAAATGAATTGTCCCGCCGTCTCTTCGAGGGCCTGCGGCAGGGCGACATCAGCTTGTGCCGTTCCGTCATCCATGGCGCCTACGCAACCGGGCTGTCGATGGAAACGCTCGGTGACGAGGTGATCGCCCCCGCGATGTCCCGCCTGGGTGAATCCTGGCAGCAGGGTCGCATCGATGTCATGCATGAGCACAGGGGGACGCTCCTCTGCACGGGTGTGCTGCACGAACTCAGGCCCGCTCTGGAGGCGAATGCTCAGCAGGACCGCCCGGTCGCGGTCGGCGGCAATCCCGAGGGCGACCACAGTTCCCTGGCCAGCCTGCTGATCCAGCTGATGCTGCTCGATGCTGGCTGGGACGCGATCAACCTCGGACCAAACACGCCGCTGGCGTCGCTTCGCGTCGCCATCCGTGAATTGCAGCCGCGCCTTGCCTGGCTGTCCGCAAGCCATCTTCCTGACCCGGACGGCTTTCTCGCGGACTACCGCGATTTTCATGACCAGGCACGCGCCGCTGGTGTCGCGGTGGCTGTAGGGGGGAAGGCACTGCATGGCTGGGCACCGGGCACGTTGCCGGCGACGTTGCACGGCTCGTGTCTCGCTGATATGGCGAAGCTCGCACGAACGTTGCACCCGCGACCGCGGCCGCCCAAGAAGGGCCGGCCGGCCAACCAGGTATCCTGAGCCCCGGAACTTTCTGGCAAAGTAATGTGACGGCCAGGCGCGCAGCCGTGGCAAGAGCTCAGGCCGGCGCTGTTTCGAGTCGCGCCAGCTGGCCGCACGCTGCCGCGATGTCGGCGCCGAGGGAGTAGCGGACAGTGGCGGTGAACCCCGCCTCGGTCAGGCGCGCGGCGAACCAGCACCGCCGCTCCGCCGCGGTGCCGATCAAGCCGGTAGCATTCGCTATCACGTTGTAAGGGATCAGGTTGACATGCACGCGCAGGCCGCGCAGGTAACAGAGCAGCTCGCTCAGATCCTGGTCCGTGTCGTTCAGACCCGCAAGCAACAGGTATTCGACCATCAAGGGCCGCCGCTGGATCGACGTCACGTGTTCCATCGCCTTGCGGAGCCTTGCGAGGGGATAGCGTCGGGCCAAGGGAATGAGACGCTCCCGCTGCGCTTGCCTGGCACTGTGCAAGCTCAGCGCCATTCCCAGGCGAGGAAACCGCTCCGCGCAACGGACCATGGCATCGGGTATGCCGACCGTCGACACGAGAATCTTCGCGGGCGACAGGTCGAAACACTGCGGTGACAGCAGCACGTTCAGCGCCTTGTAAACCTCGGTCTCGTTGAGCATCGGCTCGCCCATGCCCATGAAAACGACATTACGAATCGACCTGCCCTCGGCGCCAAGCGCGCGGTTGGCCTGGATCACCTGATCGAGGATCTCATGGTGCGTCAGACTCCGGGCCATGCCCAGCTGCCCGGTCGCGCAGAAGCAGCAGCCAACGGCACAGCCAGCCTGACTTGATACGCACAGGGAGGTCCGGCCCGAGGCAATGCGAAGGATGACGCTTTCGATCATCTGGCCGCTCGCTGTTCGGTACAGCAGCTTGCTGGCTCCGTCGAGCTGCGAGTCGTGTCGGCTGTGGCATGTCAGAAAGTGAAAGGCCACTTCGCTCCCGAAGATCCTCCGTTGCGGCGCGGGGAGTTGCTCCAGCGCTTCCGCCGGAGTCTCCTGCTTCTTGTAGAACGCATTCCGCAGGCGGCGGACATGCCCAGGTTCGATGCGCAGGCGCTTGCGGATTTCTTCGATGGCCAACTTGTCGTGAATGGAATGCATGCCAGAAACGACGGCTCCGGTTCTCGCGCGACGACGGCCGCCTGCAGCCCGTCTCGCAACACATGGTCGCTCCACGCCGACGCCGCGGGTATTCTATTCGAGAACGCCATCCCTACCTGCCGTTGTGAACCCGTCCCGGTTCGAGAATTCGCAGGCAGCGCCCCCGGCGCCCTGGCCCCTCCGGCCGCTCCGGCCGTGCGCTCACACAATCTGCTTGACTTATCGCTGGCCACGTCTATTAATAATGAACGTTATGGACGTTTTTTGCAGCCGCTGTTTTTGCAGCCGCTGTTCTGGCCATTTCTCAATCGGGAGTTGCGGGAGGGAAAAAGCAGTGAGCAGACTTCAACTTGCCAAGATCGGGTTTCTTACCGCATCCGGGGTTTCGTTCCTGCTCTCCGTCTACTTGTGGTTTTCTGGGAGCAAGGATCAGGGCGTTTTTGTCGGGCTCTGGGTGCCATCGATTCTCAGCCTGGGAGCGCTCACTCTGAGCGGAAAATCCAATGGATGACATCACGATTGCCTACATAGGCTTTGTGGTCTTCGGGATCAGCTTCGTGTCGATGTTCGTGGCGCTGATTGCCAGGAATCCGGGCAAAGTGCCTTGAAAGTCATGACCTGGAGTGAGATGCTGCGTGCATCTCCTCCAATGGGGAAAGGATCGGTCATGCCGGCGATCCATCATCAATCGCCCCTGTCCCGCTGGCTGACGCTGGGAGTGTTCCTGGTGATCTGCCTCGGGACGGCGGGTCTTGGCGCGGTCTTGACCAATCTGTCAGTCGGCGAGTGGTATGCAAACCTGCCGAAACCCTCCTGGAATCCGCCCAACTGGGTGTTCGGTCCGGTGTGGACCGTACTGTACTGCGGCATGGCCGTGGCGGCCTGGCTCGTCTGGAGCCGCCAGGGGCGGGACAGAAAGGTCGCCATGCTGCTGTTCGGCCTACAGCTGTGTCTGAACGCGGTCTGGTCGGCTCTCTTCTTCGGCCTGCGTAGCCCCGGCCTGGCGTTGGCCGACATCATCTTGCTCTGGCTTGCCATCCTGGCGACGATTCTTGCGTTCAGGCGGGTCTCGGCGATGGCGGCCGCTTTACTGATCCCCTACCTCGCTTGGGTTTCCTTCGCCGTGGCCCTCAATGCAGCGATATGGAGGATGAACCCATGACCGCTGAACTGGCCCGCCTGGTACTTCTGGCAAACGTGGTCTCGACTCTGGTCCTGGTCGGGGTGATCTGGTTTGTTCAGATCGTTCACTATCCTCAGTTTGCCCGTGTGGGCCGCGATGGATTTGCCGGTTACGAGGCGGCACATGTTCGCTTGACGACCTGGGTCGTGGCGCCGCCCATGCTCATCGAAGCGTTGACATCGGGTGTTCTCGCCTGGCAGCCGCCCTCGCCTGGCCTCACCCTTGTCTGCCGGGGAGGCCTCTTGCTGGTGATCGTGATCTGGCTTTCAACTGCGATCTTGCAAGTACCGCAACACAACGTGCTGGCAAGATCCTTTGACGCCGATGCGCACCGCCGCTTGGTAGCGAGCAACTGGATCCGGACCATTTGCTGGAGCTTGCGGGGCCTGCTGGTCGTGTTCCTGCTGGCTCAGCTTTGTCTTGGAGTTGTGCAGCATGGACAGTAAGCCGACGTATGTGGTTCTGGGAGCGGCCGGCGGCATCGGCTCTGAACTCTGCCGCCGACTGCTGGCATCGGGCGTCGATGGTGGGCTGGGAACCGTGCGCACACGAGGCAAGTCATGACCCACGAGCGATTCGTGATGCGCTCCCTCATGCCGGCTTCCGCCGAGGCCGTCCTGGATTGGCATTCCCGTCCGGGGGCCTTCGAACGGCTGACGCCGCCGTGGGAAAACGTACGGGTTCTGGAACGCACTGGTGGCATCACGGATGGCGGACGCCTGGTGCTCGCCGTGCGCGCCGGCGGTCGCTGGCGTCGCTGGGTGGCCACTCATTGTGACTTCGAGCCGGGGCGTCAATTCTGCGACGTGCAGACCGAAGGCCCGTTTGCACAGTGGCGACATTGCCATCGCTTCTTGCCCGATGGACCGGACAGGTGCTTTCTGGAAGATGACATCAGCTACGCCTTGCCGTTCGGCCGCCTGGGAAAACTGATCGGTGGATCGCTGGTCCGTAGACAGTTGCAGCAGATGTTCGATTACCGTCACCGGGTCACAGCCAGTGATCTTTCATTGCACCTACAATATCAGGGAGGTCGATCCATGAAGGTTGCCATCACCGGCTCTACGGGTCTTGTTGGATCCGCTCTCGTGCCCTTGCTCTCGACTGGAGGCCACAACGTCGTGCGCCTGGTGCGCAGCGCCGATGGGTCACGCGCGGGGGAAGTCGCCTGGGACCCAGCGACGGGGCGAATCGATGCCGATGGTCTGGAAGGGCTCGACGGCGTGGTCCATCTGGCCGGAGAGAACATTGCCGCCCGACGCTGGAATGCCGAGCAGAAGGCCCGCATCCGCGACAGCCGCGTCCAGGGCACGACTCTACTGTGTGAAACCCTGGCGAAGCTGCGGCAGCCTCCACGGGTGCTGATCAGCGCCTCGGCAATCGGCTTTTACGGAAACCGCGGCGATGAACCGTTGCATGAAGCCAGCGGCAACGGCGGCGGTTTCTTGCCCGAAGTCTGCAGAGAATGGGAAGCGGCAACGCAGCCTGCCGCTAAAGCCGGCATTCGCGTGGTACACCTGCGGTTCGGCATCATCCTCAGCCCCAGGGGCGGGGCACTGGCGAAGATGCTCACGCCATTCCGCCTGGGACTGGGGGGTCGCATTGGCAGCGGCCAGCAGTGGATGAGCTGGATCGCACTCGACGATGTCGTCGGCTCCATCTATCACGCACTCGCAACCGAGAGCTTGCGTGGCCCTGTCAATGTCGTCGCGCCCAGGCCGGTGCAGAATCGCGAGTTCACCAGGACGCTGGGGAGAGTGCTCTGGCGGCCGACGCTCTTTCCCATGCCGGGCTTCATGGCCCGGTTGGCCTTCGGGGAGATGGCCGACGAACTGTTGTTGGCCAGCGCACGCGTGAGCCCGCAGGCGCTGCTCGATTCCGGCTACTGGTTCCTGTACAGCGATCTGGAAAGCGCCCTGCGCCATCTACTGGGCAAGGATCAGACCAAGCCTCCCGTGAACGAACCGGGCGCAGTTGAACACGCCGCCGCGAATCATAAGTGAGAGTCGCGCACTGCAGTTGAGTCCGGCAGTGTCGCCCCACCACACGCGGGGGATAGCGCATGGCATACCAGCCAATTGAAGATTACGGCATGATCGGTGTACCGTTACGATCTTGCGCACACGGCGGACGGCGTGCGCGGCCACGAAGGGACCTTCAACATGTGTACATTCTGGCTGGTCGAGGCCATGACCCGGGCGGGCCGAACCGAGCGCGCACGTCTGGATGAAGCTCGCCTGGTGTTCGAGCGCATGCTCGGCTATGCCAACCACCTTGGCCTTTACGGCGAGGAAACGGGCCCGTGTGGCGAAGCGCTGGGCAACTTCCCGCAGGCCTTCACCCACCTGAGCCTGATCAGCGCTGCGTTCAACCTGGATCGTGCACTCGGAAGAGGCCTGTCGTGAGTGACTTTCGGACTTGTGCAGGGAGAAAAAGATGACGCGTTTCTGGTTGCTTCTTGTGGGCGTCGCCGCGGCCACGGTGACGGACGCCGGCCGGGCTGACGAGAAAGTCGTGGCGTGCTGGCCGCAATGGCGTGGGCCAAGCCGCGACGGTCAGATCAGCGGGCCGGACTGGCCGGCTCGACTGGCCAAGGATTCGCTCACGCGGCTGTGGCGGGTACCGCTCGGTCCAAGCTATTCTGGGCCCATCGTCGCCGGGGATCTCGTGTTCACCACCGCAACGATCAACAAGGACTCCGAGGTCGTGTACGCCTTCGATCGAAAGACCGGCAAGGAACGGTGGCGGACCGAGTGGAAAGGCGCCATGTCAGTGCCGTTCTTCGCCGCCGCGAACGGTAGCTGGATTCGCTCCACGCCAGCTTACGAGGGAGGCAGGCTCTATGTCGCAGGCATGCGCGACGTGCTCGTCTGCCTCGACGCCAGGTCTGGCAAGGAAGAATGGCGCGTCGATTTCGCCAAGGAACTCAAGACCCCGCTTCCCGACTTCGGCTTCGTCTGCTCCCCGCTTGTCGATGGCAATGCCGTTTACGTCCAGGCAGGCGCAGCGGTTGTCAAGTTGGACAAGAAGACGGGCAAGATCCTCTGGCGAGCGCTCAAGGACAATGGCGGCGTGTTCGGTTCAGCATTCTCGTCTCCCGTGATTGCAACTCTGTCCGGCAAGCGGCAACTCATCGTACAGGGCCGTCAGAAGCTGGCCGGCGTCGACCTCGAAAGAGGCGACGTTCTCTGGTCACAGGTCGTCCCCTCTTTCCGCGGCATGAACATTCTCACCCCGCTCGTGATCGGCGACGCGGTCTTCACCAGCAGCTACGGCAACAAGTCATGGCTCTACAAGGTTTCTCCGAAAAATGACAGATTCTTCGTGACCGAAGCCTGGACGAACAATGCTCAGGGGTACATGTCGTCTCCGGTGATGCTTGACGGCCATGCTTACCTGCACCTGCAGAATCAGCGATTCACATGCATCAACCTGAAGAACGGAGAACGAACCTGGACGAGTGCTCCCTTTGGCAAGTACTGCAGCCTGGTTGCCCGGGGCGACCGCATCCTGGCTCTCGATCAGCGAGGCATCCTCCTCTTGATCAAGGCGAATCCGAAAGAATTCGAGCTGATTGATTCGCACAAGATCAGCGACGCCGAAACCTGGGCCCACCTGGCCGTCTGTGGCGAAGAACTCTACATCCGCGAATTGCACGCGCTGACCGTACACCGATGGCGCGCAGCCAAGGAATGACGACCCCCATGCGGTGCGTCGATCGCATCGCCTTGATTCGTACAATAGTCGTCCAGGCAACTGATTTCGTGGCTGCGTCAGGAAGACACTACCGGCAGGATACCCGATGCGCTTCTTCTCCGTGATTGCGTTTTTTGCGGCCACTTGCGAAGCCACTGGCGCGGACCTGGTCAGGTTGCCCCCCAACACGTGGGTCGAGATCAAGTACACCATTGAACAACCGAGCGACCATCCCGATGAGAAAGGCCAGTGGTGGCCCGTCGGTTGGAACAAGCTCGTCTACGAGCCGGACGGCAAGCGCGTTCTGTTCTACGACCGCTGGGTGGACAAGAAGCACGGCGGCCTGACCATTTACGGCAACTGCCTGTTCGCGTTCGATCCGGCCGTTGCCAAGGTCAAGCCAATCAAGATCGACAACTGGAC
Source organism: Planctomycetota bacterium (assembly GCA_016873095.1). Lineage (GTDB taxonomy): Bacteria > Planctomycetota > Planctomycetia > Gemmatales > Gemmataceae > VGYC01. The sequence goes on from VGYC01000053.1 coordinate 21,578, forward strand.
TGTGAGGCGGCCCAAGCAAGGCGGCTATCGCACCCTGGCCTTGCCCGAAAACGACAAGGAGCCGACGCCTTGTCCGCGGCATGTCTATCATGCGTTCGAGTTCGTTCCCGATCTCAAGGCCGTCTTCGTCAGCAACGGCGCCAACCAGACTGCCATCCGCAAGGACGGCAAGCTGGTCGGCCATGATTTGTGTACCGACACGTGGCGTCTCGATTTCGAGTCGATGCGCTGGTCGAGAATCGACGCGCCCGGCAGTCCGCCCAATCGACTCGATGATGCGATGGCGTATTGCCCGGACACGAAGTCGCTCATCTACACCGGCGCCAGCTCCCAGCTCTGGATTCTCGATCTCAACAAGAGCCAGTGGCGCATGACAAAGCAAAGTCCGCCCCGGCGCACCAGCATGGGCCGGACAATCTTCTACGACCCGTCGAAAAGGCGCATGCTGCTGGTGGGCGGCGGCCAGCTCGATGCCTGGACCAAAGGCAAGGCGCCTTCATTTCACGAGCTGTACGCCCTGGACCCCAGGACCGAGATGGTCACACGACTGGCGGATGCGCCGACGACCCTCTACGCCAGCCACCTGGCCTACGACAGCAAACGCAAGCTATTCGTCGCAGTCGCCGTCTTCAACAAGGCCGAGCAGCGCTCCGGCATGTTCTGCTACGATCCCATGAAAGATGCCTGGCATGAGATCAAGCCAGCCAATCCAATCCCGCCTCACAAGGGCTGGTGTGGCTGGATGAAGATCTGCTACGATTCTCGGCACGATTGCTTCATTGGCATGATCGGAGACAAGCTGTACGCCTTCCGCCACGAGCCAGGAAAATAAGCGTTACGACTGACCGCCTGATGGCGGAACGACGAGCAGTCTCCCGCTGCGTGAATCACGCGCGCCAATTTCAGATGGCCTGGTGGAGCCGATGGGGTAAATGATGACCATCCGGTTGCTGTCGGTACTGTTGAGTCTTGTGCTGTATGCGGGCGACGTCCACGCTCAATGGACTCTGGCCCCCTTCGTGGCCGAGGTGACGCCGCCGATCGGCCATCCGCTGCAGGCGGGGCTGGGCATCAAGCCGGTGGCCAGGGTGAGCGACCCACTCTACGCACACGGGTTCGTCCTGATGGGCGCTGACGCGCCGATCGTGCTCGTGTCGGTTGACTGGTGCGGAATCGGCAATGACGCCCATGATTCCTGGCGGCAGGCGCTTGCCGAGGCTGCGGGCACCGGGCCGGAGCGCGTCCTCGTCTGTGCGATTCATCAGCACGATGCACCGCTCGTCGACCTCGAGGCCGAGCGGTCGATCGCCGCCCTGAAGATCGAACGCACGACGCTCGATCTCGACTTTCACGCCCGATCCGTCCGCCGGGTTGCGGCCGCTCTCAAGAAATCGCTGAACGCCGCTCGGCCTGTCACGCACATCGGACTCGGTCAGGCCAGGGTTGAGAAGATTGCATCGAGCCGACGCGTACTTGGCAGTGACGGCAAGGTGGCGATCGTCCGCAGCAGTTCTAGCAAGGACCCCAGAGCCTGGGCGGCGCCGGAAGGCGTCATCGACCCGTGGCTCAAGACCATCAGCTTCTGGAATCGCGACAAGGCGATCGCCTCGCTCAGCGTGTATGCGACGCATCCCATGAGCCACTACGGCCAAGGAAATGTTTCCAGCGATTTTGCCGGACTCGCCCGGAGAATGCGCCAGGCCGAGGATCCAGGAGTCTTGCATTTCTACGCCAACGGCTGCGGCGGCAACCTGGGCGCAGGCAAGTACAACGACGGCTCCCCCGAAGCACGCGAGCAACTCACCAGGCGTCTACACACTGCCTGGCAAAAGGCCTGGAAAACCACCCGGAAGCATCCTCTCGAACGCGTCGCGTTCCGATCGACGCCCTTCCAGCTCGAGCCCAGGAACGAGGCCGGCTTTCAAACACAAGATCTTGAAACGCTTCTCTCCAGCAAGAAAAGCACCTTCGATGATCGCGTGCGTGCCGCCTATGCCTTGAGCTGGCGAAAACGCTGTGCTGCCGGCAAGCAGCTGGATATTCCGCTTGTCGATTTCGGGACGGCCCAGTTGCTGTTGCTGCCCGGCGAGCCGTTCGTGGAGTATCAGCTCCTCGCTCAGAAACAGCGGCCCGATTCCTTCGTCGTCACGCTGGGCTACGGAGACTACGGTCCAGTCTACATTCCCACCGCCAGGGCATTCGCCGAAGGCGGCTATGAAACGGGTGGCTGGTCGTTCGTCGGTCCGGGTGTCGAGAAACAGTTGACGCTCGCCATTGCCAAGGCACTGGGCACGCCGGAGAAAGGCAAGATCCCGACTCGTAACCAGGGAAGCGATGCACTCAACAGACCTGACGAGCCGGTGTTTCAGGCGTCGGCCAAGGTGGCATTTGACGAAGACCTTGGCCAGGATTTTGGCACCCTCTTCGAGGTGCGTGATGACCAGGGACGCGTCATCCTGGGCGCCGGTTTCCCCGGCATTTTCAACACGTGTGTTCGACTGGACCGATTCGCGCTCCAGTTCTATGTGCGACCGACCAGGGTCGGCAAGGCGGAGAAAATCCTGCTGCCGCGGCCGAGTCGGATCGCACACCAATCGATCCAGGATTACGACGGCCGGCTCTATAGCTGGACTTATCACCTGGACAAGACGGTCCGCCGCTGGGATGCGACGGCCCGGCAATGGCGCGACGATCCCATCCTGGACAGAGACAGGAATGTCTTCGGCGACGGATTCATGCAAGTGGCCGGCAAGCCGCTGGTCTTTCAGGATAGCCAGGCCTGGTACGACGGCAAAGCAATCCTGGCGCGGCCGGCCACAGGCAGCTACTCGACATTCTACTATGCCCTCGGCCATCTCTTCTTCTATCACACGTTGCGCGATGACAAGAATGGATTCACCAACATTGTCGCTGCGCCATGGAAACCGGGACAGCCTCGCGTGGACGTCTCGGCAGCGAAAACACTGAGGGCCAGGGTCGCCGGCGAAACAACCTTCACTTGGGGCCAACTCGGACCCCAGGTCCTGACCGTTTCCAATTTCGGCAGCGTCTATGTCTTCGACAGGTCAGGCTGGCACGTCTTGCGCAAGCACGAACCGGGCAAGAGCTATCAAGTGTATTCCGCGGTCAATTACCACGGCGACCTGCTCTTGGGTCACTATCCCTCGGGCCGGCTCCTGCGCTTCGATGGGAAGTCGCTTGTCGAAATGAAGGATTGGCCGCCGGTCATGCCGGGGGTGGCCGCCTATGCCCGCGAAGCGCAGAGCACGATGTTGTATCGCGGCGATCTATATGTCGGCATCTGGCCCTGGGCGGAACTGTGGAGGTACGAACGCGACTCCAAGAAATGGTTTCTGGCCAGCAGGATGTTCACGCAACCGGCCTTGACCGACAAGTACGGCCATCCATTTCAGAAGGAGATCGAGGAGCACAACCAATCAAAAAAGTTCGACCTGGCCATGAACGCCTGGGGACAGCGCATCTGCGGCCTGGCGCCCTGGCACGATGCGCTCATGATCGCCACTTCGGCCAAGGGGCCCATGCCGCAGCCTCGGCAGCTGGCCTTCATCACGGACGAAGTGTACTCCGAGTATGGCCGCATCTGGCAGTATCGCCTGCCCGGACACCTGAACGCTCCCGTGATCTATCGAAAGGCCGGCACACAGATCCGCTGCGTGCTTCGCCCCGACCGCCTCCAGGTGCTGCAGGACGGCAAGCTTCTTGCCGAGACCACGATCGATCCGGAATGGATCGCAAACCTCAGGCCATCGGCCATCACGTGGTCGAATGGACTCTATGGTCGCTCGACATGCCGGTTGAGCGACATGACATCGACATTGAGACATGAAAAGGACCGATGAATCCTTGACAGTCACCGCCGAACTGGCATCGGCATCTTCTGGGCGAAGCGGAGGACCTCGTGAGCCGACCTTTCACGTTCCCATTTGTCGTAATCACTGTCATCATGGTCGCGGCCGTTTCTGCCGACGGCGCCGCAGCGGACACCCAGCCTTCGCCGCCTCTCCACATCGGGACGCGGCGCGAACTGTTTGTCGATCGTTTCCTCGTGGACCGACTCGACGGCACCCGCTTGCATTTGCACGAACCTCGCGATGAGGGGGCCGTGCTGCGCTTCGACAGGCCATGGGAAGGTCCCCACGCCGGTTACACCACGGTTCTCAAGGACGGCAATCGCTGGCTGATGTACTACCGGGGCATTTCGAAGTTGACCGCCGACGGCAGCGAGCATGAACGCACCTGCGTGGCGGAATCGGCGGATGGCATCCGCTGGACCAGGCCCGAACTGGGTCTCTTTGCGTTTCAAGGAAGCAAGGCCAACAACATCATCCTGGCCGACGCCGCTCCGGTCACCCACAACTTCTGTCCGATGCTCGACGGCCGTCCCGGCATACCGGTCGCCGAACGCTTCAAGGCCGTGGGCGGCACCGGTGACAAGCTGTTTGCCTATGCCTCCAGCGACGGCCTGCGCTGGCGCAGGCTTCAGGACGAACCGATCTTGACGAGGAAGCATGTCCCGTTCAAGCACACGCACCTGTTCGATTCGCAGAACTTGACGTTCTGGTCCGAGCACGAAGGCTGTTACGTTTGCTACTTTCGGGTGTGGGATGGCCTGCGGCGGATCGCACGCTCGACGAGCAAGGACTTTCGAGCCTGGTCGCCCGCCGTGCTGATGGAGCAACGGCACGACGACGGTTCCGGGCCGCGCCCGGCGCCGACGGAGCACCTGTACACGAATCAGACCGCGCCCTACTTTCGCGCCCCGCACATCTACATCGCCACACCGGCCCGCTTCTTCGAGGGCCGCCAGGTCCTGACGGAATCGCAGGCTAGGGCGCTGAACGTCAATCCCGCCTACTTCAAGGACACCTCCGACGCCGTCTTCATGACCTCGCGCGGTGGCACGGTTTATGACCGCACGTTCCTCGAAGGTTTTCTCAAGCCCGGCATCGGCCCGCAGAACTGGGTATCGCGCACCAACTACCCGGCTCTCAACATCGTCCAGACCTCGCCCAGCGCGATGTCGTTCTATGTCAATCACGACTATGCCCAGCCTACCGCGCATCTGCGACGTTACAGCCTGCGCCTCGACGGTTTCGCGTCGGTCCGTGCCGGCTTCAAGGGGGGCGAGTTCGTGACCAAACCCTTTGTGTTTTCCGGCCGCAAGCTTTCGATCAATTTCGCAACTTCCGCTGCGGGAAGCCTGCGTTTCGAGTTGCAAAAGGCCGACGGCCGGCCCTGGCACGGTTTCGCCCTGGACGCCTGTCAGGAACAGATCGGCAACGAGATCGCGCGGCTCGTGACCTGGAAGAGCAACGCCGATCTCGGAACAATCGCCGGGCAGGTCGTGCGCCTCCGCTGCGCGCTCCGGGATGCCGACCTCTTCGCCATCCGCTTCGAGGATTGACGCGACCGGCGGTCCAAACAGTCCAGCCGCTTGCTGCTAAGATGACTTCGTCGCCGCCGGCCAGAATAGTCAAAGGAGATCAACCATGCCTCACTGCCGAATGTCGATCTTGGTGCTGGCCGGACTGTGCTTCGGTTCGCTCGCCGGAGTACGGGCCGACGACACGCCGGCGAAGTCCGTCGCCGAGATCGCGGCAACGGCCAAGAAGTCGCTGGTCGTTGTCGTCTTCACCGGCCGGGACGGCAAGCAGCAAGGGCTTGGCTCCGGGTTCGTCGTGGCCAAGGACGGACTCATCGCCACCAATCTGCACGTCATCGGCGAGGCCAGGCCCGTGAGCGTGCAGTTCACCAACGGCAAGCGTTACGAGGTCGAGGCCATCCAGGCTACCGACCGCAAGATGGACCTGGCCATCCTCAAGATCGACGCCAAGAACTTGACGCCGTTGCCGCTGGCCGATTCCGGCACTCTCAAGGAGGGACAGGCCATTGTCGTGCTCGGCCATCCGCGCGGGCTCAAGAACAGCGTGGTCAGCGGCGTGCTCTCCGGCCGGCGCGAGGTCGAGAACATGCCGATGCTGCAACTGGCCATCCCCATCGAGCAGGGCAATAGCGGCGGGCCGGTGCTCGATATGGAAGGCCGGGTGCACGGCATCGTCACCATGAAGTCGCTGGTGACGGCAAACCTGGGCTTTGCCGTGCCCAGCAACGCACTCAGGCCGTTGCTGGCCAGGCCCAATCCCATCCCGATGTCGCGCTGGCTGACCATCGGCGCCCTGGACAAGCGCGACTGGCAGACGGTGTTCGGCGGCCGCTGGCGGCAGCGTGCCGGCCGCATCATCGCCGACGGCGTGGGCAGCAGCTTCGGCGGCCGCACGCTGTGCCTGTCCAGGCTACCCCTGCCCAAGGGAGCCTACGAAGTCGCCGTCAGTGTCAAGCTCGACGACGAGGCCGGCGCCGCCGGGCTCATCTTCGGCGCTGACGGCAAGGACAAGAACTACGGCTTCTATCCCTCCGCCGGCAAGATCCGCCTGACGCGCTTCGGCGGGCCGGACGTCAACTCCTGGAACATCCTCAAGAACTACCCGAGTTCTCACTACCGGCCGGGCGACTGGAACCACTTCAAGGTCCGCATCGACGGCAGCAAGTTCCAGTGCTGGATCAACGATCATCTGGAAATCAACGACGGCGACGCCGACTGGCCGGGCAGCGGCGTGGGCCTGGCTCAGTATCGCGGCACCGGCGCCCAGTTCAAGAACTTTGCCATCGGCGAACGCATCGCCAACGGCAACCCGCCCGATGCTGTCGTCGCGCGCATCAACAAGCTCATCAACGGCATCGATTTCAAGGATCCACTGGCGGCCAGGACCATCGAGTCGCTGGCTCCGGACGGCGCCGCCAGCACCAAGCTGCTCCGCGACAAGGCCCAGCAACTCGAGCAGCAAGCCGGGCAGCTCCGCAAGCTGGCGACCGCGGTGCATGTCAAGAAGACGCTGCAGGAGCTCGCCAAGGTCGTGAGCGTGACCGAGCCGAAGATCGACCTGGTTCACGCGGCGTTGCTGGTGGCACGGCTCGACAACGAGGAACTGGACATCGACGTCTATCGCAAGGAGGTGGATCGGCTGGCACGGACCGCCGCTGCCAAGCTCGCCAAGGACGCGGGCGAACGCGATCGTCTCAAGGCGCTGAACGAATTCCTCTTTGCGGAACGCGGCTTTCACGGCAGCCGGGCCGATTACTACACGCGCTCCAACAGTTATCTCAACGAGGTCCTCGACGATCGCGAGGGGCTGCCGATCACGCTGTCGCTCCTGTACATGGAGCTGGCGCGCCGCATGAAGGTCAACGTCGTCGGCGTGCCGTTGCCGGGGCACTTCATCGTTCGCCACGAGCCGACCAGCGGAGACAAGCAGCTCATCGACCCATACGACGGCGGCAAGTTCCTGAGCGATAAGGACGCCGAGGCCATCGTTCGCCGCATCAGCGGCAAGGAATTGCAGAAGGAACATCTCGCCACGGCCGGCAACAAGGCCATTCTTGTCCGCATGCTTTACAACCTCCTGAACGTGGCCGAGAGCGAGAAGGACGGCGAAGGCATGCTTCGCTACGTGGACGCCATCATCGCCATCACCCCGGACGCCGGCCCGGAACGCTGGATGCGCGCCGTCCTCCGTTACCAGTCCGGCCAGCGCGACGGCGCCTTGCAAGACGCGGAATGGCTGCTGGAACACAATCCCGCCGGCGTCCCGCTGGAGCGGGTACGCGAGTTGCGCGAGTTGCTCAAGAGTCGGCCGGAGGGTAACTGATCCGGTTCAGCCCCCTCGGACGCGGCGTGACCGGTCTCACGGAGACAGCTGCCCGCGCGCGAGCGACTTCAGGCTCTGGAATCGCGGCTGCCAGTCCCCGTCTGCAATCTGCCGGTAGAGTTGCTGGGCCCGCTCGCCGTGGCCGGCGGCTTGCAGGAACCGGGCGTGATCCCAGAGGATCTGCGCGTTGGTCGCTTCGGCGCGGAAGGCGAGGCCAAAGGCTCGATCGGTCAAGTCGAAATCACTGTCACGCGTCTGTCGAGCCAGATCCAGCCACGGCGCCGCTTCGTTGGGCCGCTGATCGATCGGTGTCGTCAGATAATCCCATGCCAGCTCGCGGTCGCCGAGCACTTGCAGGATCTTGGCCGCAAGCTGACACGCCTGTGTCGGATCATTGTCGAGTTCGCGCCAGCGATCCGCGGCGCGAACGACCTTGGCAATGAACGCCTTCGCCGGCCCGGCATCCGCGCCCAGGGCAAGCGCCTGCTGATGATAGAGGTTCAGGAGCTGGCCAAAGTCGGCACGCAGCTTCTGGAGGTCAATGAGACCACTCCCCTCTGCCTCGCGCGTGGGCACGTTGCTCCCCTCTCCCTCGGGCGAGGCCCCTTTGCCCCCCTCTCCCTCCGGGAGCGGGGCCGGGGGTGAGGGCGCACGGTACTCAATCTCCATCGCCTTCTGCAGATACTCAGCAGCCCGTCCGATGCTCCCTTGACGCCGGGCCAGGTCCTGAGCCAGTCGCCAGCCGCCGGCGCTCAGCTTGAGGCCTTTCTCCTTGACGACTTCTTGCATCAGGGCGTCGGCACGTGCGATTTGCTCGGTCTTCACCAGGTACGGTATGACGCCGAGCGCGACGAACGGCTTCGCTTCCTCGCCGATGCAGCACAATGCCCTGGCGGCGATTTCGTCGGCCACCTCGCGGTCGCCCAGGTGCAGGTTCTCCCAGGCCAGCGTCAGCAAGCCGAATGGCCGCTTGTCCGTGGCGAGCTTCCCTGCCGTTTGCCGCATCAAGCGCGCATGCCGACCGTCGCCTAGCAGGACCGTGCGAAACGCGGCATCGATGGGCGGTAGCGCGCCATCACGGGCGGCCTCGACATAGAGCTTCTCGAACACGTCGCGGGCCTTGTCGAGCAGGTTGGCGCTGGCCAGGCAGCGGGCCTGCTCGTAGCGAGCGCGATATTCCAGTCCCGGCTCGGCGCTGAGAGCGGCGTAAGCCTCGGCCAGGCCGCGCTGAAACGTCGGGTCCGAGGCGCCGACGCGCTGGCCGGCTTGCAGCAGCGGCCAGGCAAAGAGCGCCGGACAATCCTTGACGAACTCCAGCAGCCGGCGGCGCTCCGCCTGAACCTGCGTCAGCGTGCCCTTGCCCGCCTGGCCGCCGTTCCAGTGCCGCCAGAGCTGCCGGAAGCCGATGAGCCGTTGCACGAAACCGTCCTTGGCATCGACGTCGAGACTGGCAAGCTTGGTCTCTTCGAGCTGCTTGCTGTCATTCGTCCGAAGCGGCAGCCGCATCCACACCAGCTTGGCGGTCTCGGTTTCGGGCGCATGTGCCGGACGGACGGCCAGCTTCAAGTCGCCGATCTTCTTGTTCTCGCCGTCAATCCAGGTGACCGCGCCGTCGGCATCATAAATCTCTCGATAAACGACCTTCCGCTCCGGCATCGCCAGCATCCGGCGCTCGGACAGCCGGCCATCGCAAAATACGAGGTGAATCTGGATCGAACCGTCGCGCGCCGCGGCCTCGCCGGCGGGTTTGCGCGGCACGATGGCGACGGTGGACGTGTCGATGAGCGTGACATGCGCGCCGCGGGCCAGGTCCTCGGCGGGCGGCAACAGCCAGGGCGCGACCTGTGCCAGCTCCGTGCGATGGAAGCGACTTACCTTCCGCTTGGCGCCCAGGCCGATCTCCGGATACCTGTGCTCCAGCGTGTTGCCGTCGCAGCTCACGCTCTCGCGCAGGCCGTTCGGCAACAGCCGGGTCCACGAGCATCGGCCGGCGCCGTCGAAGCGCACCGTGTAATCGTAGGGCCTGGCATGGCCGGGAATGGCGATCGCCTGCCAGCCGGCCCCGCGCGCGCGCTCGATCAGCTTGCGGGCGCGGTCGTCGATCGTTCCGGACGCCGCCTTGAAGCCATCCGCCTCGGCCTCCAGCACCGCATGGATGTCCGCCAGGGACGTGTTCAACCCGGGCGCGAACCCGGCCAGGTCGTCGCTGGAAATCTCATGCACTGTCAACGCAGCCAGTGCCTCAAACAGGGTGCGATAGGATGCTTCGTCTCCGGAGACCGCCGGCGCGAACTTCAGGCCATGCATCATCATGTAGTCGGCCAGTTCCCGCGTGGTCCTGCCCTCCGCGATCCACTTGCGGAACGCGAAGTACTGGACATGCTCCCCCTGGCTGAAGGCCAGGATGGCGTCGTTGAAGTCGTTCAGAAAGCGCTTGGCCTCGATGTACTGCCCGGTGGGAATGTCATTGACCTTTGCGACAAGGCTGTCCTGAGCGCGCTTGGTCGCCACGCGCAGCTCCCGCAAGAGCGGCTCGGGCACTTTCCCGTTGGCGGCCTTCTCGAAGAGTGTCCGGCTCAGGCGCTCGGCTTGTTCTCGATCCGCGGCTGTGAGCAGCTCCACGAAGGCGGCGGGCCACTGGAACCGGCCGCCGTCGCGCAGCAAGCCCACGTTGCCGGATGCCCGGACGACGTTGACATGCCGCAGCAGGTCCTCCGACAGGGCGTCCGGAATCGCCAGCGGCAGCTTGCCACGCGTCTTCAGATACTCGTCCAGCAAGCCGTTGAGCGCCTTGCCGGACGAAATGTCGTTTGCCGCGGTTGTCTGGATACGCTTCAGGACCTTTTCTTGATATTGCGGTGTGTTATGTTGAACATACGTCTCAAGGTCAAAGACTTTCCTGGAGGTATCGAGCCACTGGTAGCGCTCCATCGCCACGGCAGCCGGTTCCATGCGGTGATAATAAGTCGTGGCCAGACGCTTCTGAATTCGGGTCATCGCTTCGAGTGTCGGAATGCGATCGTAAAAACCTGACATGAGCATTTGGTACGGCTCCGCGACCTTCCGCGCATGCGGCGGCCGTCGATATCTGCCCCCGATCAGACCGCCGGTGAAGCTCGTGTGGATGCGGTTCGGAGCACGAACGATTAGCCCGAGCGCCGGCGGGAAGAACTCGATTCCATTCGCATATTCCATGAGGGCAGGATCTGACCTTGGGTCCTTGAGGAATTCCTCCAGCAACCTTTCATTGCGTTCTCGCAGGGCGGGGCTCTCGAGGTCTTTGAGCGTGGCGAAAACACGCAGGCCACTCCTCCTGGAATCGCGGAGGACCACGATTTCTTCTTCTTCTCGCAATCGAATCAAGAGTTCTTGGGTCTGGTTGCGGACTCGACCCGCGTCCCGCAACGCGCCGCTTCGCCCATAAAAAGCTCCCGCCAATGGCATCCTTCTCAATCTCCCAGCCGTCTGCTCATCGACTGCTGCTTCCAGGGTTTCAAGTTCGATGGTGCCGCCTTGACCGATGGGGCCGAGTCCGCCGGGCGCGGGTAGATAGAGCAGAGGAGCATTCGTGTCACCATTCCGTATTCCGATCATTCTCATGATGGCCGCGTCACCATCAAAGTACTCATCGATGTCCACCAAATGATCCATTGATCCAATGTGTGTCGCAGTGCAAACATCCCACGCCGTCGTCCGCTGCCCCGGCACGCGCACCTGAATGGATTGCAGCACCTCCTTGGCCGCGCGCTTGCCATCCACCTTTGCCGGCTTCGGTGTATTCTCGGCGAATGTCGCCGACGGCTCATACACAATCGGAATCCGCTCCGGGCAGAAGTACATCGCCCAGTGGTCTTTGCGGCCGCGGTCCACCTTGAAACGCTGGTAGTCGGCATCCGTTTCCAGGACCAGGAGCGACGTGAACGGCGACATCACGTAGCTGGCCTTGCTCAGCTCGATAATGCGCGGCTTGTGCTTGTCGGCGCCGTCGGCGATGAGCCGGTCGAGCTCGAGCTTGGCCCAGGCGCGCGGCAGGTAGCCGGCGTTGCCCGCGACCTTGCCGACCTTGAGCACGCGCGTGAACCGTTGACCGTCCAGCTGCCCCGTGATGGTGATGGACTCGGGCAACGCTTGCGGTTTCGCGCGGTCGATCCTGGCGATGGCGCAGATCTCCTCGCCCTGCGAGATCATGTTCGCCTCGGTGAGAAACGTCGCCTGCTCGGCGTTATCGACCACCTTGATCTGCATGAGCCGGGGCGTGTTCAGCGTGGCGACGAGGTCGAAGCCGTGCCAGGCCAGGGATTCGTCGGGGGTGACTTGCCGGTAGTAGCCAGCGGTGCGCTCGGCGGCCAGCTTCATGAAGTTGCGGTTCCAGCGCTTGCCGACGCCGATGCCGACATAGCGCGTTCCCGCCGGCAGCCGGCTTGCCAGCACCTCGTCGCGCGTCTCGCCCATCGTGGCGATGCCGCCGCCGATGTGCACGAGGTGATTTTTGATTTGTGAGTTTTGATTTTTGATTTTCAGAAGAGGCGCGGCGGCTTGCAGCGCGGCGTCCATGTCCAGGGCACCGACCAAGTGCGTGCCTTCCAGGAACTTGACGGCGGCGGCGATGTTTTCAGGCGTCGCGGCTCGTGGAGTCTCGTCGAAGAACGTAGTGCGCGTGCCGGCCGTCACGAGAGAGAAGGTATCGTCATGCTCGGCGTTCAGAAGCAGATAGCGGAACAGGTCGATCTGGGCCCGGGCCAGCAGCGGATTGCGGCTGCTCGACGACTCAAAGAGGACAACCCAGTGCCGCCGCTGCTTCCGCGGCTCGCTCTTGAGCGCCGGCCGATGCCGGATCATCAGGTAATCCGCCCCTTCGTGCGTGAAGGTCGAAAACCGAGTGGGATCTTCCTGACCCCTGACTCCTGACTCCTGACTCCTTATTTCCAGCGTCACATCGCGGTCCGGCTTGATATTCTTCGCCTGGGCCGTCAGCACGGCGTCGCGGCCGTCACGGGTGATTTGCAGGTTTGGGTCCGTCGAGATGTTGAGCCTGGCGCCGTCCTTGATGAAGGCGCGGAAGGACCAGTCGCGGACGGCTTCCATCGTATGCCCGCCGGGGAAGCGATAGCGAGCTTGACCGTAGAGGGACGACAGCCGTTGCACATAGCCGAGGATGATGCGCTTCTCCTTGCGGCCTTCGAGCGGGAACACGCGCATCTTGAAGGTCGTGCCGTCAACCCATTCGAGCAACGCCGGATCGCGCTGCGTGTGGCGGATGGTCTCGTAGACGTTGCGGGCGTGATCGCGCTCGGCCATGCCGCCTTCCATCAGCCGGCACATGCCGTTCTCCTCGACATACATGGCCAGCCGCGACAGCGACGCGTCGGCCGGCAGCGGGAAGTAGAACGTCCCCTCCAGCCGGCCGTAGCTGTGATTGAAGTAGGTCTGGTCGATGGTGGTGCGCGCGAAGCCGTCCTCGATGTGCACGTCGATGTGGTAGTTGCGCATTGACAGGTGCATCTCCTGCCCGCTGGGATCGACGGCGATGAGCCGGCCGCCGGCATGCTTGCTGCACGGGACCAGCGGCGCCTCGGCGGCTGTCATCAGGTCGCGCGTCCAGCCCAGCGCATGCGAGGCCCGCGGCGCCGCCGCGATGTTTGTCGCTCCCGGCTCGACCTGTTGCCCGGCCGTGACGACGCTGTCGCCAAGCTGCACCTTGCCCTGCGTGACGAGCACGCCGGTGCCGGCTGGCTTCGCCCGCACGGCGAAGTGCGTGCCGAGGGCGGCGACCGTCCGCGACAGCGTCTTGACCTCGAAGGTATCGCCCGTCTTCGGGGCGACTTCGACGTAAACCTCGCCGATGGTGAGGTCGACCCTGCGGTCGGCGCGATAAACAATCGTGCTGTTCTCGTTGAGATACAGGATGGAGCCATCTGCCAGGGTGACGCGACGGCGCTCGCCGGCCTTGGTCGCGATGCGCTCGCCCACGGTCAACGGCTTGGCGGGCACGGTCGCGGGGCGGGGACGCGGCGTCATGCCGAAGGCTGGCGACGTCGGCTGCACGATGACTGCCTGATCGCCCGCGACATCGTCATCCACTGGCCGATGCACGGGACCACGCCGGGCGTACAGCACGAGCGCGCACAGGGCGACACAGGCGGCGGCCGCCATCGCCCAGCCGAGCCGGCGCCGCAGCGTGCGATACTTGACGTGGTCCGGCACGGATCGGGCCATGGCAAGGTCCTGCGCTTGCCGGCACATGGCGTCTTCCAGCCGCTGTGCGAAGGCGGCATCGACGGTTTCCGGTTGATATGCGCTGCTCAGCAGCCGCTCGATGTTTTGCTCGGCGATATCGCAATTCTGCATGGGAGCCTCGCTGTCTGCTTGCGTTTCGCGTTCGCGCGGGATCGCGCGAACGCGAAACGCAAGCGGCGGTTAACTCAGGTTCTTTGCCAGGGCGACAAACGTGGCCTTGAAGGCCTTGCGGGCGCGAGTCAATTGCGATTCGACAGCCTTCTCGGTGGTGCGCCAGGCTTCGGCCAGGCCGCGGACGCTCTGCCCGGCAACGTACTTCGCCTCCAGGGCCTCGCGGTAGCGCGTCGGCAACTGCGACATCGTCGCGTTGACCAGCTCGCGCGTCTCTTCTCGTTGCAGCAGTTCCTCGGCGAGCGGCTCGGCCTCCAGCCGGGCGTAGACGGCGAGCAGCTCGCGGTCCATGCTGGCCCAGAGAGCCTCCAGGGAGATTGCGGACTTCCGGCGCGTCAAGGCGCGCTGAATCTCGTTGCGGGCCAGGCCAATGAGCCAGGGGAAGATGTTGCCGTTGGACCGCGCCGGCTCGTAGTTTTCCAGGTCGCGCAAGGCGCGGAGCAGCGTCTCCTGGACGACCTCTTCGCACAGGTGTCGATTGTGACCGACGCGGTAGAGACAGAAGCGGAAGAGGGGTTCGAGCACCGCGGCGGCCAGTTCCTTGACCGCGGCCGGGTCGCCCTGCATGGCCCGCTGACGCCAAGCGGCATCGAAGGTGTTTTGCAAGCGTTCGCCCTCCCCGCGCCTCGTCCCCGCCCGCCGGGGTCATCCTACCAGGCATATGTGAGGGGTGGGGCAGAATCCTTCGCGGTCGAGTGGCGAGTTGCCAGTTGCGCGTGCCAGGTTGCAAGTGCCGGGTTGCGCGTTTCGAGAATTCACTCGAAACTCGCTACTCCCAACTCGCGACTGGAAACGCTGCCTTACTCCGGATACAGCGCGGTGCTCAGGTAGCGCTCGCCGAGGTCCGGCAGAACGCAGACGATCAACTTGCCGGCATTCTCCGGGCGGTTACCGACCTGAACGGCGGCATGGGCGGCCGCGCCGCAACTGATGCCGCACAGCATGCCCTCCTCGCGAGCCATGCGCCGCGCCATGGCGAAGGCGTCGTCATCGTTGACCTGCACGACCTCGTCGATGATGTTGACGTTGAGCACGTCCGGAATGAAGCCGGCGCCGATGCCCTGGATCTTGTGCCGGCCTGGGACCAGCAGCTGCCCTTTCATCTTCTGCGTGATGACGGGGCTGGCCACCGGTTCGACGGCGATGGCCTTGAAACTCGGCTTGCGCTTCTTGAGCACTTCCGAGACGCCGGTGATGGTGCCGCCGGTGCCCACGCCGGAAACGAGGATGTCCACCTTGCCATCGGTATCCTTCCAGATTTCCTCGGCCGTTGTCTGGCGATGAACTTCCGGGTTGGCCGGGTTCTTGAACTGCTGCGGCATGAAAGAGTTGGGTGTGGTCTTGAGCAACTCCTCCGCCTTGGCGACGGCGCCGTTCATGCCCTTTTCGCCGGGAGTGAGCACGACATCGGCGCCGAAGGCCTTCAGGAGGCGGCGGCGCTCGAGGCTCATGGTCTCCGGCATGGTGACGACCAGCTTGTAGCCGCGGGCGGCACAGGTGAAGGCGAGGCCGATGCCGGTATTGCCGCTGGTCGGCTCGATGATGACCGTATCCTTCTTGAGCTTGCCGTCACGTTCGGCAGCGTCGATCATGGCCACGCCGATGCGGTCCTTGACCGACCACAGCGGGTTGAAATTCTCCAGCTTGCCGACAACAATCGCCTTGCAGCCATCGACAACCCGCCGCAAGCGAATCAAGGGTGTATGTCCAATGCACTGGGTGATGTCGTCATAGATCTTGCCGCGGAAGGGTTGCATGTCCATCCGTATTGCTCCTTTGCTGATAGCGGAGGCGCGCCCGTTGCGGCAAGTTTAGGCAAATTTGCCGTCATGCACAAGGGGCCAGCCTCACGCCTGAAAACGCACTGCCCGCAACGCTCAGTTTCGCGCGATGAACAAGAGACAGGCAAGAGCCCGGGAACGAAGGCTCACGCCAGTCGCGCCCGCGCCCCGGGCTGAAAATCGCACACTTCAAGCTCGACGCTCTTGAATCCTTGCCACTCGTTGATGCGCGGCGTGAAGACCAGCGAGCATTTGCGGTCAGCCGATAACAGCGAATCGACGCGGTCCGCCTTGAAGAAGGCGATGGCCCGGTAGTCCTTGCCTTGCTGGCGAACGCGGAAACTGAGATGGCGGTCGCCGTTGCCAACTTTGCGCGGCTCGCCGACGATGTCGAGATCGCCGGCCAGGAACCGGGGCTGCGGATTGGCAGCGCCGAACGGCTCCAGACGGTCGAGATCGCGGACCAGTCCGAGGGTCAGGGCGGCCAGCGGCACCTCGGCGTCGATGACCAGTGGTTCGAGAGCCTGGCCCGTGCCGAGATAGCTTTCCGCCACCTCGCAGAAGTGCTCGCGAAACGCTGGAATATTCTGGGGCAGGATGCGGAAGCCGGCGGCACGGGCGTGGCCGCCGTGGCTGACGAGGTCGCTGGCGCATTTTCCCAGCGCTTCGTGCAGTGGCAAGTCGGCTGCGCTGCGGCCGGACCCCTGGGCTGGGCCGCCGTCGTCGCGCAGCGAAATCATCAACGCCGGCCGTCGAAAGGTCTCGACCAGCCGGCTGGCGACAATGCCAAGCAGCCCGGGGTGCCAGGCCTCTTTTGCCAGCACCAGGGCCGGAGCGCCATTGCAGCCCTCGGCCAGTTCGCGCGCCTGCTGAAAGATGTCACGCTCCAGAGTCTGGCGTTCGAGATTTCGTTGCTGTAGTTGCTGGGCCAGTGCCTCGGCGCGCTGGGCGGATGCCGTCGTCAGTAACTCGACGGCATGATTCGCCGCCCCGAGCCGGCCGGCCGCGTTCAATCGTGGCGCCAGCCCGAATGCGATGTCCATCGACACCAGCAGCGACTTTTCTTGCAGTCGCGCCACTTGCATGAGCGCTTGCAGGCCAACCGATGGATGGCTCTGCAGACGCGTGAGCCCGTAGCGGACCAGGATTCGGTTCTCGTCCTGCAGGGGGACGACATCGGCGATGGTGCCGAGAGCAGCCAGCACAACCGCATCCATCAGGAACTCACGCATCGGTTCGGTCACCTTGTCGCTGGCGCAGGCGCGCTTGCACAGCGCCCAGGCCAGCTTCAACGCCACCCCGGAACCGCACAAGTCACCGAACGGATAAGGGGTGTCGGCGCCTGGCAAGCGCGGATGGACCAGAGCGGCTGCTTGCGGCAACATTGCCGCCGGTTCATGATGATCGGTGACGATGAGTTCAAGTCCGAGCCGCCGCGCCTCGTCGGCCTCGACGACGCTGGCAATGCCGCAATCCACGGTGACGACCAGGGCCGCGCCGCGCCCGGCGATGGTCCGCAGCGCCTCGACGCTCAGGCCGTAGCCTTCGTCCAGCCGATTGGGAATGTAATAGTCCACCGTGGCACCGAGCATGCGCAGCAGCGTGAGCAGGATCGCGGTGCCGGTAACGCCGTCCACGTCGTAGTCGCCATAGATGCAAATGGGCCGCTTGGCTTGCACGGCCTGGAAGAGCCGGTTGGCGGCGTCTGCCGCCCCGGGCAGGCGTTCGGGTTCGTAGAGCCCCTTCAACGGCGCGTCGAGAAAGCGCTTCACGCCGGGTGCATCCGACAGGTTGCGATTGAGCAGGAGTTGCGCCACGATCGGCGACAACTGCAACTCGCGGCTCAGCCGATCGATGTGCGCCGGCTCGTACGGCAGCAAGCGCCAGACCTTTCCCGAGCTATCCATTTCCCGGTTCCTCCGTGAGCCATGTCGGGGACGATTAAGCCAAGGACTGCGTCCAGGGCCGTAATCTATGTTATACCTAAAGTTTTGCAATCTTAAGCCAACCCCAGCTGAGCGACCACATGGTCCGGACTCTGCGAAAACTCGGTGACCTGCTTGATGGCCCAGCCCAGGGTTGTCCGCAGGGTTTCACGCAGCATCGCGCGACAGGCTTCGCCGATGGTCGTCAGCCGTTGGAGTGCCCATTCCTGCGCACGGTTCTGCCGCAGTTGCCGCACGAGAAGGCTGTACGCCAGCAT
>VGYC01000054.1 GCA_016873095.1 Planctomycetota bacterium
ACGTACGGCAAGATGAAGTTGTCGCCCATCGCTAAATCGCTGCGCGCCCTGATCCAAGCACCCATGGCGCCGACCGAGCAAGACGCCGCCGTGTAACGTCCACGCCTCCGACCCGCGCTCACCCCCTGGTCCCGTCCCCCGTCCGCATCGCGTGCCCGGCCTCTCCGCGCCCGCGTCGCGTCATCCCGTCACCCCGCGGCCCCGCGCCTGCCCCCCCCCGCCGGCCCAGCAACGCAACTGGCTCGGTCGCGTGTCGTCCGCAATTTGGTCTGTCGTTCGCGAATGAGTTGCGGCAAAGGCGCGAATGACAACAACGGCGTAGATCGGCTAGGCGTAGGCCAGGCTAGCCACTTCGTTCAGTCGCGGTGCATGCTTGATTGTCTCGGCATGCAGATAAGCATTTGGTTCGTGGTCGATAGCCCCTGGCGGCAGCCAGCGAAACATCGGCCCGAGGTCCTTGCGGATCATGTCGAGGTAGAATTGTGGCAGCCGCGTCGATTCTTGCTCAAAGAAGGGGGAAAACTCCGGATCGCGGTCGAGTCGGCGGCGGACTTCGCGGTAATAGCGGAGCCGGCCGAAGCCTTCCGTCGAGACCGCGCGCACCAGGTTCATCCAGCGCGGGATGGCGCGGCGCGTGCCCAGGAATCGCTTGAAAATGCTGCGCCAGGAGAACGAGTAGCGCGTCAGGTCGATGACCTGGTCATAGAACTCGGTCCAGCGATAGTTCTTGGGCCGGATATTCATCGCCTGGTTGTTATTGAGGAAATGAAACGGAAAGGGCAGGATGCGTCCGGCCCGCTGATATTCCAGGTTCAGGGGGGCCGCCTGGCCAAAGGCCGACAGCAGCGAGAAGCCAGGAAAGGCGCCGGGCGCCAGGTCGAGGAAACGCTTGGTCAGCTCGAAAGGCTCGGGGCCTTCATCGACGTCCAGGCCGAGCACGAAATTGGTCTGCACATAAGGGACGTAGCGCAAGATGGTGTTGACGTGGTCGGCCACCTGTTTAACCTTGTCAAGTCCGCGCTTGACGCCGGTCCTGGATTTGTTGCCCATGTCGTACCAGGACTCGATGCCCGGCAACAGCGCCTTGAAGCCGTTGTGCCGCAGCCGCTTGAGGTGCGGCTCCGTCAATAGCGACAGGCTGCTCTCGGCGATGAAGTCGATCCGGTCCGGCGGCACGGACGCTTCGATGGCATCCATCGTGTCGCCGAAGCGAACGCCGAAATTCGGATCATGCCAGGCCACGCGCGGCCGGCGGAATTTCGTCAACAAGAAACGTAAGTCTTCGCGGATGACATCGAAACCCAGCGGTTGATAGGGGATGGCGGCATCGATGCAGAAACTGCACGTGTACGGGCAGCCCAGGCTGCCGATCATGGGCACGATCTTGATGGTCGGCGCCTTCTTGAGTGTTTCCTCGATGAACGGCCAGCGCTCGCGCACGCCGGGTAGCGTCTGTGGCTGACGCGCGGCGCTCACGTGCAGGCCCAGCGGCCGATGCGGCTCGCAATCCGCAAGGATGTCGCGAATGGACTCGCGATCGGTGAAGCCCAGGACGTAGTCGAAGAAGCGCTGGCTGTCTTGCGGATAGCAGCGCGCGTGCGGCCCGCCCAGAACGGTGACCGCGCCTCGGGCTCGGTAGAAGTTACTCAACGCATAGGCGACGTGGGCCGACTCCGTGAAGCAACCGATGAAAACCAGATCGACGTCCGCAGGCAACACCGCGGCGAGGTCCTCAAAGCCGGTGTAGCACACGAGCGACACGTCGTGGCCGGCTTGCCGGCACCACACACCCAGCACCTGTGGCATGATGCTGGCTAGATTGGCGTTCATCACGCGGGCAAACAAGGCGCGCGTTGGGCCCCTGGCCACCAGATCGACTATGCCGATCCGTAGTTTCTTCATGAATAACTGCCACTGGTATTTCGTGGGAATGCGATGTCTCGAATTGTATGTCGCCGGCGCTAGATGGCCAGGGCAGACCGGCAAGTCCACGCGGTCGCCGTCTTCACAGCGCCCGTCAAGATGGGCAATCTGCCATACCTGACGGTTTGACGCAGTTTCCGTCGCGTCTAGTCACCATTGCGACTCCCGATCTTTAGTCTTTTTTGGCAAATTCCTGAGTTTTCATCAAGTCGGGCAGCGTTACAACCGATGGTTCTCCTAAAGTCGGTCCATTTTCCGTTCGGGGGGACGGACCGCAACGCTTGCGGGGAGGTGCGATGATGGGATGGGGAGCGTTGACACTGGCCGGCCTGATGGTCGTCACGGGACAGAGCGCGGACCACCTGAATCAGCGCGCCCAGCGCGTGCCGATCAACATTGAGCCTGGACAGGTCAGGAACATCCGCGAGATGATCCTTTACGTCTCGCCGGACAAGGGCAAGACCTGGCAACAGCACAGCGTGATTCAGCCCGACAAGGACGGCTTCATTTATCATGCTCCCTCAGATGGCGAATACTGGCTCAAGGTGGCCGTAATCAATCAACAAGGCAAGCAGGACCCGGAGAACCCCTACCAGGGGCAGCCCGATCGCATCATGGTCATCGACACCATGAAGCCGATCATCAAACTTGGTACGCCGCAAAAGCAAGGAGACGAGGTGCTGGTGACCTGGGAGATCCAGGAAGAGCATCCCGATCCAAGCTCACTGAAGCTGGAATATCAGACGGCGACGTCGGCGGGCTGGGTGTCTGTGCCGATCAAGCCGGGTCCGACTGGCCAGGCGCGGTTTCGTCCAGGAGCAGGTTCCGTGTCTTTGCGAATGACGTTCAGTGACATGGCCAAGAACACGTCAATGGCCATGGCGGACCTTGGCGGCGCGTTGGCCCCCGCCAGTTTCGCTCAGGGCGGAAGCAGTTCGAATGATCAAGGCGTAGCGCCACCTTTCGAGCCGCCGTTGCCGACGCATGGTACCTCGAACGTGGCAGGGCACGTGACGCCACCGCCCACCATGCCGACGCAAGGGCCAAGTCTGCGCACGACTCCGCCACCCATTGACAGCACTCCTCCCGTCGGAGTTCGGCCGCCGTCCGAACGGGTTCGCACGCAGCCTCCGGGCCAAGCGGCGCCGCCGATCGATACGAACCATCGGCCCGTGGCGTCCACGGAAACGCCGCCGCCCAGCGTACCGACGACAGGGAGCACCTATTCCAGCCGCAAACCGCTGCCCAGCGTGCAATATGCCAACAATCGAGAACTCACGCTCGAATACGAGCTGGCGAAAGTCGGGCCGTCGGGCATCGGCAGCGTGGAGTTATGGTGGACGGCGGACGATGGCAAGGTATGGGAACGGGCCCCGAGTCCTGACATGAAAGACACCGTGAAGGGCGGGCGCTACACGCGCAACGTGGAGCTGCAGGAAGGCGACGGAGTCTACGGATTCGCGATCGTTGTGAAGAGCCGGGCTGGAATCGGCAAGCCGGCGCCGCGTTCCGGCGATGTTCCCGAGATGCGCGTCGAACTGGACACGACGCCACCTATCGCCGAGTTGTATGCGCCGCGCGCCGATCCCAATCACCGCGATTCCATCATGTTGCACTGGGTCGCGAAAGACAAGAACCTGTCGCCAACGCCGATCAGCCTGGAATGGTCGGAGCGCGTTGACGGACCGTGGCAGCCGATCGCAACCGACATTGCCAACACCGGACAGTATAGCTGGCAGATTCCCTCGGGCATTCCGGTGTCCGTTTACTTCCGCTTGCGGGTTCGCGATCTGGCCGGCAATGAAAGCGCGCCCGTCACGAACCAGCCGCAACTCGTGGACCTGACCGAGCCGGAAGGACGCCTGGTCAACGTCACGGTGACGCCGCGGCGCTAGGCGACTCGTCCTTTGCAGCGATTCCGGCAAGTCCTGCTGTTAGACGGACTGTCTATGTTCGTCTTTCCGGGCACGAGCATTCGGGGGGGGCGACATGAGTCCATACATCCGATTTCGCTGCCACGATTGCGGCGCGCGCATCAGGGCGCCCCTGGACATGGCAGGGCAAACGCACAAGTGTCCACAGTGTGCGCGCGAGCTGGTCGTCAGGTGGCAGCCTCCAGAAGACGAAGGTCCCATGCTGGCGGTAAGCAACAACAGTTCAAACCTGCCACACGATATCTTGAACCGCCGATGACGCATGATCGAAATCGTGCTGCACAGGAGCGGCAAGTGGCTTATCGCCCTCAATCCGTGCCATGAGAAGGGCGACCTCATCTTCGAGTACGCCTGGACTGGCTGGACCTGGGCCAAGGGGAGCGAGCTGTTCCTGTACTTTGACTCAAGAAGCGATGCGTGCGCGCACTTGAAAGCAAACCGCAATCAGCTCGAAATCGAATTCTTCAGGGTCAAGTGAGCGCTGCGCCACGTTGACTTGCCGCGACGATCCGAATAGCCGGCAAGATGGGCCTCGATGCGTCATCGCTCGATTTCGGGGGCTTTAAGGAGCTGGACCTTGTCGCCCTGCGAGACGGCGTACTGGAAATTGGTGCGAGGAGTACAGGCAGCGCCCGTGCGGCCCTTCGGGTCGAGGGCAATGAAGGCGACCCGGGCCGGGTGGACGCCGCGACGTGCGGCAACACTGTGCACGCGGCGCACGGCCAGCTCGCAAGCTTCTTGCGGCGACCGGCCCTGACGCATCGACTCCACGATGAAAAAGCTCCCACCCACACGGATGATCTCCTCGCCAACGCCCGTTGCCCCGGCGGCCCCGGCCGTATCGTCCACGTACAACCCGGAGCCGATCAACGGCGAATCGCCGACGCGGCCCGGCAGCTTGTGTGCCAGCCCCGAGGTCGTGCACACTCCGCCCAGCGAGCCCTTCTGATCCTGCACCAGCACCGTGACGGTGTCATGCGAGGTGTCGCCTGGATCGCGCTCTTGCTGCTGCCTGGGCGCGCGTGCCGGCTTGGGACGCGTCTTGCGCCATTCGGCGAGACTGTCCGGGGTCAACAGCGTGTCGAGCGGAAAGCCTTCCTTGACCGCGAAGGTGCGGGCGCCCTCGCCGACGAGCAGGACATGCGGCGTGCGTTCCATGACGCGGCGGGCCAGGGCGGCGGCATGGCGCACATTCTCCAGCCCGGCAACGCCGCCACACGAGAGAGTCCGGCCATCCATGACGCAGGCATCCAGCTGAACGGTGCCGATGGCGTTGGGCAATCCGCCATAACCGACGGAGTTGACGGCGGGGTCGTCCTCGACCGCCTGGGCGCCGGCAATGGCGACGTCAAGCGCGGGTCGCCCCTGCCGGGCAAGCGGCATGGCGGCGCGCACGGCGGTCTGTCCGAACGGCCAGGTGGCAATGATGGTGGATGCGGGCATTGGATCCTCAATTATTTCTACGGCGTTCGCAGCGTTTGCACTCGGATGTCGCGCACCGCGCCGGCGGTGCGCCAGGTGGCGACGCCGAACGGTCGGCACAGGTCGCACTCGATGCGGATGCTGATCTTGCGATCCTTGGTCTCGACATCCACGAACGGCTTGTCGTCGATCCAGGCCTTGATGCGGTCGGGGACGACCTGGATGCGGATGCGGTACCACTTGTCTTGCTTGAAGGTCTGATACTTGGTGGTTTCATTCTCGGAGGCGTCGGCGAAGTTGAGACTGGACAGCCCAACGACGGTGCCGCCCCAGCCGCCCACCACCAGCGAGCAGAAGTTGTCGCCGACGGGGAACGTCGTCGTGCAGAAGAAGTCGTTGCCGGCCAGTTTCTTGCCTTCGAGCGTGACCTCGTAGTTCATCTTGGGGAAGTCGCCCTTTGTGTAAGTGATGCCGGTCATGGCCTCGCCGCGTTCCATTACGATGGCGCCCTTCTCGACGCGGACCTCGCCCTCGCCGCCGAACTTCGCGGACTTCCAGCCGGTCAGCGACTTGCCGTCGAAGAGCAGCTTGCCCGTGTCCTTCTTGGCGTCCTTGTCTTTTTTCTCGTCGTCCTTCTTTTCGGGCTCTTTTTTCTCGGGTTCCTTCGGGGGCTGCACCGGGCCGGCGCGTTTGAGCACGAACAGCCAGGCATCCTTGCTCTCGAACTTGGCGGGACGTTTCTTGCGATCGGCGGACACGCAGACCTTGAGTGTGTCGCCGGCGAACTCGTAGATGGCGGAATCGTACGGCGAGATGATGTCCTTGCCTTCGCGGTAGTCCCAGACCAGCGGCGTCTGCCCGGACGACAGTTTGATCGTGCCGGAGGCGATGGTCTTCTTGCCCGCGAGGATGGTCAGCTTGTCGCCATCGAACTCCCAGCGCATGCTCTTGACGGCCTTGTCGGCGACGGGCTTGCCCTCCTTCTCGAGCGAGACGACGGCCCACGCGCCGGCCAGCTTTTTCCTGGCCGCCTCAATCGGGGCGGGATCCTGGTCCTGAGCGACGAGCAAGCAGCAACCAAACAGCAAGCATTGCGCGAGGTACATGGCCGTGTCCTCATCGGTATTGGAGAATCACCGAAGCCAATGCAGTGAATACTATCAAAGACGCATGACCCGCGATGGTGTCACGGAGAACCGTGGCAAACTTCAGGCCCCAGGATCGAGTCGCCGCCCCGCCTTCGCGGTTTCGACCAGGCGCAGCACTTCTGGGCCGCCTCCATTTTTGGCCATTTCGCCCAAGCTGAAAAGGACATCGTTGCTGATCTCATCGGCATGGCTTTGCACAATGCTGATGAAGTCGGCTTCATCGAGGGCTTTCTTGACGGCAGCGCGGAGAGGCGACACCATCGCCGCGTACTTGCAAGCCAAGGCCATCTCCAGGTTCGGCACGTGATGCGTCTTGCCGACGGGCACCGGAGCGCGGAAGACCTCCTGATAGAGCGGCTCTTCAGGCTTCATCAAGTCGATCACCGGCTTGCCGTCGAGCGGATCGAGAAAGCGCGTCACCACGGGCAGTTCCACCGACTGCAGTTCCGGGTAGGCCTTCTGGATTGCCTTGATCGCCTTGCGATGGTGGCTCTTGCGGACGAGCACATCGACATCCTGAGTGGCGCGCGGCTCGCCGCGCCAGCCACTGATGCCGTGCGTCCCCATGAGGACAAAGCCGATCTTGGCGCGGTTGAGGACGCGGATGACGTCTTCGGGTGAGATCATGGCGGCGGCCGGCTTGTACATGCGGCGATAGATTTGCGTCAGCTCACTACTGATGCGCATGGCGCCTAGGTGGCCATTCTTGCCGTTGCTTGGCGCGGCGGGCTTGCGGCGGACGCGGGATCTGACAGCCATGTCGCTAGTTTGGCGAAAAGTGTTGTGCTCAGCAAGTCCAGTTACTTCTTGCCGTTGCCGCTCGGCTTGCGCAGCTTTTCCAGCGGGCCCAGCGCCAGAGTCGTCGCCTGGACAAGTGGGTAGCGGTCGAGCACTTGCCGGATCTTCTTGCGGGTGACGGCCTGAAACGCCTTCAGTTCGTCATCGACGCTGCGATACTCGCCCAGGTAGGTCCAGGACATGCCGAGGGCCTGCATGCGGCCCATGGGGCGTTCGCTGCCGCGGACCACGCGCGACAGGATCTTGTTCTTCGCCTGCTTCAACTCCTCGTCGCTGACGCCGTCTTCCTGCACTTGGCGAAGCAACCCCTGGACAATTGAAAGGTTCTTCGCCGTGCGCGCCGGTTCGCAGCTAAACGAGACGTAAAAGGCGCCGGTGCCTTCGTACTCATGGAAGCTGAGGTCGGCCGACTCGGCGTAGCCGGGATCGACCAGCGCCCAGTGCAACCGGCTACCGGAGTCATCGCCCAGGATCATGCTCAGCGTGTCGGCGGCATGCCGGAGCGGCGAGTTGGCGGAGGGCCCTGGAGCGATGAGATAGACATGCTCCTGGGTGACCTTGTCCCTGGTGACGACCTTGAAGCGGTCGGCGGCCGGGGCCTCGCGGATGCCCTGCCGCGGAGCAGGCTGTCCCGGCCAGTCGCCGCAATGATCCTCCACCAGCGCCACAAGGTCCTTGAAGGCAAACCTTCCGGCTGCGGCTACCGTGATGTTCGGGGCCACGTAACGGCGGTCGAAGTATTCCGCCATCTGGTCGCGCTTGAGCGCCGTGATGCTGTCCGGCGTGCCCAGGATGCTGTTGCCCAGCGGGTGCTCGGCGAAGAACTCCTTCTTGGCGTGATCGTAGGCGGACCAGCCCGGTTGGTCCTCGTACATGCCGATCTCCTCGATGATGACCTTCTTCTCCATGTCGAAGTCACCCTCGCGCAGACTCGGGCGAAGGATGTCGGCCAGGATCTCGACAGCCGGCGGCAGGTACTCCGGCAGCACGGCTGCGTAAAAGACGGTATTCTCCTCGCTGGTGTAAGCGTTGTACTGGGCGCCGATGCGATCGAAATCGCGGTTCACGTCCAGCGCCGTGCGGTTCGGCGTCCCCTTGAACACCATGTGCTCGAGGAAATGCGTCACGCCTGACACTTCGGGGACTTCATCGCGCGACCCGGTGCGGACGAAAAAACCGAGAGCCAGTGACAGTGCCGACGGGCTGGTCTCGGCGATGATGTTGAGGCCGTTCTTCAACCGATGCTGCTGGAAGGGCATATGGGTTCCTTGACGTAGTAATCGATTGCCTGTTGTCAGAGTTCCGATTTCGTTTCCTGCTGAAAACGGAACACTGAAAACTCATACTGCCGCCTTGCGTCGCGCCACCCCTCGCCTCGGAAAGCGCAACGGCTTTGGCCCGAGCGTGACCATGGTGAAATCCCCGGGCGGGAAGCGCCGCAGATGGTTGACGATCTTGCGCGGCGTGAGCGCGTCCACGGCATCCTGAATCTCTTGCAGGCTGCGCACACGCCCCAGGTAGTACCAGTCGGATGCCAGGGCGCCGGCGCGGGCCGAGGTTGATTCCTCCTGCATGATCAACGACGACTTCAGGCCGGCCTGTACGCGTTCCACTTCCTCGGCGAAGATGCCGTCTTCGAGCCGGCAGACCTCCGCCAGCGTGACATTGAGAGTCTCCTGGGCTCGCTCGTTGGTGGTCCCTGCGTAACAGAGGATGCAGGCGAGTTCCTTGTATGTCTGATAGCTGGCCCAGACCGCGTAGCACAGGCCGCGCTTTTCACGGACCTCGGTGAACAGCCGCGCGCTCATACCGCCAGAAAGCACCTGGACGGCCCCCTGCGCGGAGAAGTAGTCAGGATGACCAATGGGCACGCTGGGGTAGGCGAGGGCGATCTGGGTCTGTGTGGTTTCCTTGGTAAGGTGAACGCGGCCGCCGCTGGGCTTGCCCAGCTTTATCGGCGTCGCGGGCGGGCCGTCCCAGTCGCCGAACAGCTTCTCCACTTGGTCGCGCAGCTTCTTCCAGTCAATTTGCCCGGCAACCGACAAGATTGTTCCGTGCGGGCGAAAGACGCTCTGGTAGTGTCGGCGAACCTTGTCGATGGTCAACGTCTCCAGCCCCTGAAAAGTGCCGCGACGATCGCGGTTGAGTGGCGGCGGAAAATGCCGTTGCCTCAGTTCGACAATGACCTTGTGCCGCGGCTCGTCGTCCAGGCTTTGCAGGTCTTGCAGGGCCAGAGCTCGGACAGCATCGATTTCCTCGGCTGGCAGCGCCGGTCGGCGCAGGATATCCGCATAGATCTCCAGGGCGGCCGGCAGGTTATCGGCGAGCGTCGCACCCCAGAATCTCATGTGCAACGAGCCCGCGCTGGTGTCGCGGTCGAGGCCGAGGTTGTCAAGCGCCAGCGAAAGCTCACGGCTGCTGCGCTTGCCGGCGCCGCGCGTGATCAGTTCCGACAGGACCGATGTCAGACCCAGCTGCGCTGGTGGATCGTGGGCGTAGCCGGCCGGCACCAGAAAATTCAGGGCGGCCGAGCGAACGTGTGGCATCCGCTCCGCCAGCAACGTCAAGCCATTGGGGAAGGTGTGGATATGAACGTCCTGTGCCACGCCGAGCCTTTCAAAGTTTTCAGTGTTCAGTTTTCAGTGTCAGGATTCAGTCCTTTACTGAACTCTGCAAGCTGAACAGTGAGAACTACGTCATGTTTGCGGTTGCAACAACGCCGAGTCGCCCAGCCAGTCCCGCGACGGTTCGGACCAAGGGCACAACGCCGTGGCCCCCTTTTCGACAGCCTTGTACAGGGTCTTGCGGCTGCGGAAGCCCAGCCGGCGATAGAGGCGAATCGCGTCGCTGTTGCTTGCAGTCACTTCCAGGATGGCGCGATGCAGGCTGGTTTGCCGGAAGCCATGCAACGCCTGCAAGAGCAGGGCCGCGCCCAGTCCTCTGCCTCGATGCGCCGGGACAACGCCGAGGTTTTGAATGGCGCCGATCCCACTGGCGGCACGCACGCCTTGCACCGTGCCGCAGAAGCCTTCGCCACAGGCGATCAGCCAGGTGGCCTCCGGGCGAAAGCCGGACTTGCGTGTGATCTCGTGCATCAAGTATGAGCATCCTTGCCGGCTACCCAAACTGGGAAAAACTGCAGCATCGATTTCTTCGACAAAACAGCTAAATTTCACCTCGGCGTGTGCTTCCAGCAACGACGGGCTCCACGCCACCCAGGAATAGCCAGGCGGCAGGGCGGGTTCTCCAAGCTGTCCCTGGAGATCAATCTCCATGCGGTAGCGCTTGTAGTACACGGTTTGAGGCTCAACTTCCGGGAGCAGCAGCATGTTCCACCTCACCGCGGGGCCAGATGGGATTTTATCAGGCTGATGCGCTGTGGTCAAAGGCCGTTGGCGGGAAAACCTCAATCGCTTGCGGTCCAGGGCGGCCGAATCGGCCGGAGAGACCACGGCATCGACGCCAGCGGTTTTGACTCCGATTGAGAATCCGTGACGAAGGATGGCAGCATCGGTGTCTAGCGAGAACGCACTCGCAGAATCACCACGCTACCGTCGTCCAGTGCCGCGGCCAGGTGCCGACCATCGCCCGCAAATGATACGCCGCGAATGCCCTGGGCAAAATCGTATTCATGCAAGACCTTGTGGCCGGCCATGTCCCAGAGCACGATGCGGCGGTCCGGCCGCGCGATGGCCAATAGATCACCCTTGGGCGCGAACGCCAGCCAGGGGCCGACCCCCGGTGCCAGTCCCGCCGCCAGGCCGCCGACGAGTAGCTTCGCTTCCTTGGGCTTGGCGAGGTTGACCAGCGTTACCGCATGATCGGCGGCGGCGCACGCGAGGCTCTTGCCGTCCGGCGACCAGGCGATGGCGCGGGCCGCCCGCGGCATCAGTGGTATCTCCTCCATGTACTTGCCGGCAACATTCCACAGGCGCAGCGAGCGGGCGCCCGCGAAGCTGCCGGCGGCGAGCTGTTGGCTATCCGGCGAAAACGCCAGCGCCGAGATGCCGAGCGTGGCAGCGCGCATCTCGTCCAGCACGGCCCACGCCTCGACAGTGTCGTCCGCCAGTTTCCAGATGCGGACCTGCGGCGTGTGACAGCCGCTGGCAAGCATCTTGCCGTCCGGGGAGAAGACAAGCGAGAAGGGTCGTTGCCGATGTCCTGCCAGGGCGCGGAGCTTGCGCGGCTTGTCGCCGGACACATTCCAGAGGAACACGCCGGTCTGCGGATTGCCCGCCGCCAGCATCTTGCCGTCGGGAGAGAATGTCACTCCGCTGGCACTGCCGGGCAACGTCTCCCATTCCATGGGCCGCGCGTCGCCGAGTTTCCACAGCCGGACGGTATTGTCCCAGGCGGATGACGCCAGCAGTGTTCCGTCGGGGGAGAAGGCCACCGCCGCCGCCGCCCGCGTGTGCCCCGGCAGCACCGCCACGACCGCCTTCGGGGCCGTGGCGAGAAAGTCCTTGTCGATGATCTTACCGCGGTCGAGGCGATCAAGAGGGGACGATTTCTGATCTTGAGCAAGGCCGCCCCTCGCGAGGGTGGACAGGATCAGACAGGAGATTGTCATTCGCATCCGTCTTCTCTTTTCCGAGATTCGCATGTCTCTCTTCTTCCCATTAAACCCATAGCCTTTAAAATGGCCAACGATCTTTACCCGACACTCTGGCGCAGCGTGCGGCACGCGTTGTGCCCAAGGAGACAATTGATGGCCACCTCTCCCGCGTCGAATATCACGAGCGTCTTAAAGGAGAGCCGGGTGTTTCCGCCCTCGGCGGAGTTTTCATCTCAGGCGCACGTCCAGAGCTTGGCCGACTACGAGAAGCTCTGGCAACGTGCCGCCGCGGATCCGGAAAGCTTTTGGGCTGACCAGGCCGAGACGCTGCACTGGTTCAAAAAGTGGGACGCAGTACTGGAATGGCAGGAGCCCCACTGCAAGTGGTTCACCGGCGGCAAGATCAACGCCAGCTACAACTGCATCGATCGCCACCTGGAAGGCCCGCGGAAGAACAAGGCTGCCATCATCTGGGAAGGCGAGCCCGGTGACACACGTATCCTACGCTACCAGGACCTGCATCGCGAGGTGTGCCAGTTCGCCAGCGTGCTCAAGAAGCTGGGCATCAAGCCGGGCGACCGCGTGACGCTTTACATGCCGATGGTTCCGGAGCTGGCGATCGCCATGCTCGCGTGTGCCCGCATCGGGGCCGCGCATAGCGTCATTTTCGGCGGTTTTAGCGCCGAGGCCGTCGCCGACCGCAACAACGATGCCGGCGCCCGGCTACTGGTCACGGCTGACGGCGGCTGGCGGCGTGGCAAGGTCGTGCCGCTCAAGCAAAACGTCGATGCCGCCCTGGAGAAATCCACCACCGTCGAGAAGTGCATCGTCTTCAATCGCTGCAACCAGGAGGTGGCGATGAAGCCCGGTCGCGACTTGTGGTGGCACGAGCTGATGGCCGACGCTTCCACAGACTGCCCGGCCACGCCGCTCGATAGCGAGCATCCGCTCTACATCCTCTACACCAGCGGCTCGACCGGCAAACCCAAGGGCGTGCTGCACACCACCGCCGGCTACCTGCTCGGCACGTCGTTCACGCATCGTCTCGTCTTCGATCTCAAGGAAGACGACACCTACTGGTGCACCGCCGACATCGGCTGGGTGACCGGCCACAGCTACATCGTCTACGGCCCGCTCGCCAACGGCGCGACGACGCTCATGTACGAGGGCGCCCCCAACCATCCGCGCGAGGACCGCTTCTGGTCAATCATCGAGAAGTATCGCGTCAACATCTTCTACACGGCCCCCACGGCCATCCGCGCCTTCGTCAAGTGGGGCGATGACTGGCCGAAGAAGCACGACCTGTCCAGCCTGCGGCTGCTGGGCACGGTCGGCGAGCCGATCAATCCGCAAGCGTGGATGTGGTATCACGAGGTCATCGGCGGCAAGCGTTGTCCGATCGTCGATACCTGGTGGCAGACCGAGACGGGCATGATCATGATTGCGCCGCTGCCCGGCGCGGTGCCGACCAAGCCCGGTTCGGCGACCAGGCCATTGCCGGGCGTGATGGCTGAGATTGTCGATCGCCAGGGCAAATCGCTGCCGGACAACCAGGGCGGCCTGCTCGTTGTCAAGAAACCCTGGCCGGCGATGATGCGGACCATCTTCGGCGACGATGAACGCTATCGCCAGCAATACTGGTCGCAGGTGCCGCATGTCTATTTCACCGCCGACGGCGCGAGGCGCGACACCGACGGCTACTTCTGGATCATGGGCCGCGTCGATGACGTGCTCAACGTCTCCGGCCATCGCCTCAGCACCATGGAAGTGGAAAGTGCCCTGGTCCATCACCCCAAGGTCGCCGAGGCCGCCGTCGTCGGCAAGCCGGACGACATCAAGGGCGAAGGCATCGCCTGCTTCGTGACTTTGGTTTCCGGCATGAAGGCGAGCGACGAGCTGAAGAAGGAACTGCAGAATCACGTCGTCAAGGAGATCGGCGCCCTGGCGCGGCCCGATGAGATCCGCTTCACGGAAGCGCTGCCCAAGACACGCTCCGGCAAGATCATGCGCCGCCTGCTCCGCGACATCGCCAGCGGCAAGCAAACCACCGGCGACACGACCACGCTCGAAGATTACAGCGTGCTGGCGAAGCTGCGCGAGGAGGAGGAGTGATCGTAGCGACAAGCTGCTAGCTTGTCAGCTCTTGCAACGGCGTGACGCCACTCACAAAAGCAGACAACGTCGGAAGCCGAGATGTCAGATTTCGAACCGGACCGCGACGAGACGGCATTTTTGGCGGGATGCGAGGCGGCGCGAGCCGATATCGCAATCGGTCGGCTGATCTACCGCTGGACAGGGCACGCCGGCCACTGGGGACATGGGATCGTCACCCAGCTTGCGCACCGGTTTGGCGTCGAGGTGAATGAGGGCTTCGGAATCTGCTTTGTCGATACATCGAGTCGCTCATTTGATGAAGGGTACAATAACGTCTTGGTCGCCGAAATTGAACGCCGGCACGGGAGCGGCGCATTTGAGTCGCTTTTGAAGGAGTCCAGGTCGCAGTCTGAGGAAAGTCTCTGGGACGCGAAACAAGCCTGGCAGAATCGTCAGCAGTTGGGCGAGCGGGGCAAGAGCTGACAAGCTGGCAGCTTGTCGCTACGACATTTGGCGCTTTCGTCCGAGTTAGCCTATCCCGCCGCGCCGGTCAGCATCGGCTTGCGGGACAGCCATTCGGCGAGATGATCGAAGAGCGGAGCGCACACGTCCTTGGTGACGGCGCCCATGGTGGCGATCTGCACGAAGCGACGTTGCGCGAGGTAGGCGCTTTCGCCGCCGATGGCGTAGCCCCACCAGCGGCAGCGGGCGACGAAGGCTTCGGACGCCTCGTCTTCCGGCGGCGCGAACGTCGTCACCACTGGACTGGCGCAGTCTTCTCGCGCCAGCGGTAACAGCCCGAGGTCGGCGAGCCGGTCGCGCACCCAGCCACCCAGCTCCTGGTAGCGGGCGTAAGCGGCTTGCGCTTTCTCCGGGGTCGAGTACTCCTTCAAGGCCGCTTCGAGCGCGAGCAGCGTCGGCGACGGGAAGGTGTAGCAGGGACCGTCGCTGCGCAGGGCGGCGAGCACGTCGAAGTAGCTGGGAATGCCGCCGCGGTTGACGCGTGCCAATGCCTCGCGATCGGCGAAGATGATGGCTGCGCCCGCGTAGGCGCCCAGCGACTTGCCGGTCGCGCCCGTGGCCATGTACACCTGGCTTAGATCCAGCGGCACAGCGCCCAGGCTGCTGATGCAATCTACGCACACGCGGATGTCGCGAGCGCGCGCCGCCGCGACAAGTCCCGGCAGGTCGTTGACCACGCCGGTGCTGGATTCCTGATGGACGCCCCAGATCCAGCTGCCGGCCGGCTCCTCGTCGAGCGCCGACTCGATCTCGGAGAGGTCCCATGGCTCGCCCCAGGGCCAGGACAGGATGCGCGGCTCGCGTCCGAAGCGCGTGGCTTGCCGTGCCAGCCTTTCGCCGAACTCGCCGTTGATGAGCAGCACGCCGCGGCCGGTTTTCGTCGCGGCCTGCTCCGCCGCCAGCGTGGCAGCGACCGTTTCATTGCCCAGCGTGCCGCTGCCGTTCAAGAGGGCGACGTCTCGGCCGCCGACCATCCTGGCCAACGCGCGGCGGACTTCCTGAAAGCGATGGATGAACTCCGGGCCGCGATGATAGATCGCCGGCTGGTGGAACGCTTGTCGCACTTGTTCGGACGTCGTCACAGGGCCGGGAAGAAGGCAAACGGGCTCGCGGGCCGACACCTCGGCTGACTGCTCGGGGGGCGACAACTTGTCGAGGTGCGTTTCCCACAACTGCTTGACACGCTGGATTTTCATCGGCAGATTTCCGATCGTCAGAACCATGGGCACGAAAGCTGCCTTGCCGCACGGCACCGCCGGTCCCAGAGCCTCGAAGCCCAGTCGGCGGTACAGCTCCAAGCGATCCTGCACTCCTGATATATAGAGGTGCGTGAATCCGTGGGAGCGGGCGTGCTCGTAAAGCGTCCAGATGAGCCCGAAAAACATCGTGCTGTTGCGCTCGGCCGGTTCGATGGCCAGCAGGCGGACTTCGAGCGGCCGCGCGCCATTTCGGGTCAGCACTTCCGGATCGTTCAGTCGATCCGCGACCGAGAAGGGCGGTTCGTGGTGGGCGCTCAGCATTCCGACGACGCGCAGGTCGCGCAGCACGATGAAATAGGCGTTCTTGTGGTGGAACTTATCGACGAGCACGCCGTTGCCCGGATCGGCGTGCTGCGGAATCTCTTCGACGAAGGTGCGATGGTTGAGGCGGTGGACCTGCTCAAGCTCTTGGTTGGTTTCCGCGCGTTTGAAGAGGTAGTGGCCGACGCGAAACATTCCTGATCCACCTCCGACGCTGCTGCTCGCGAGACTGCTGCTCGCCGCGGCCGCTGACACCGGCGCGCAGGCGCAGCATGTCCTAGGGTGAGAGGTTACAAACACCTGCCCGTTTTTGCAAGAACCTCAGCCATTTTCCGCGAAGGAACTTTCACAATTATTGTGAAACCTTGAAGCTTGTGCCAGCGAACGGACCCGGGCCAGGGAAGCAACTTCCGCATGGTCGGCAATGTCCGCTCCTCTTGCCCAGCTTCGTTTACCGCCGAGCATCACGCGATTGTCCCGGCACTGTAAATGCAGAGAAACGCTTTGCCAGCGTGAAACGTACCCCGCGCGCTTGTAGCCGTAAGACGCGATTGCTAGGATGTAACGTGGGTGTTTGGTCCAGCAATTGCTCCCTCCCAAGCCTGCCCTCCCCGAATCGAGTCTTATGATGGCCGCGACCAACAAGATCATCGATCCGGACGATATGTTTGAAGAAACGCGCATGTCTTTCGGTGACCATATCGAGGACTTGCGCAAACATCTCATTCGCGCCGTGGTGGGCTTCGTGATCTGCGTGGCCGCCAGCTTCCTGATCGCCCCCAAGGTGCTCATCTTCATCGCCAAGCCGGTAGACCGGCAGCTGCAGGGGTACTGGAAGCGCTACTATGCGGAAAGGCACAAGCAACTGCTCAAGCAGGCGCTGCAGGGAAATGGCAGCACATCCGGCCCGCAGATTCGCATGGACGTGAAGGTACGCAAGAGCGAATTCCGCGATCTGATTGTCGGCATCCTTTCAGACGAGTTTCCGAAGTTCGAGAAAATGCCGCGCAGGGAGCCCGAACTTGACCTGTTTCCAATGATCGAGGCAACGATTGTTAGCCTCGGCCTCGAGAATGCGGTCAACTGGGACGAGGTTCAGCCCTACCGCTGGGTGGAATTGAAAGGGACACGCATCGCCAACCCGCTGGCGTTTGCCCTGCACATGCAGGAAATCATGCAGCAGATAAAGCCCCCATCGTTGACCAGCCTGAGCGTGCAGGAGCCGTTCGTCGTTTACTTCAAAGTCAGTCTCCTGACGGGTTTCATTCTTGGCAGCCCGTGGATTTTTTATCAGATCTGGTCGTTCATCGCGGCCGGGCTCTATCCGCACGAGAAAAAGTATGTGAACGCCTTCCTGCCGTTCAGCCTCGGCTTGTTCCTCGGCGGCGTCGTGCTGTGCGAGTTCTTCGTCATGGACAAGGCGGTGGAGGCCCTGTTGTGGTTCAATGAGCTGCTCGACATTGCTCCTGACCTGCGCTTGAACGAATGGCTCGGCTTCGCCCTGTTCATGCCGCTGGTTTTCGGAATATCGTTCCAGACGCCGCTCGTGATGTTTTTCATCCAGCGCATGGGCATCCTGTCAGTGGCGACCTTCCGCGAGAAACGGCGCATCTCATGGTTTCTGCTTGCGGTATTTGCCGCCGTCATCACGCCGTCGGTCGATCCGGTCAGCATGAGTTTGCTGTGGCTGCCGATGGGACTCCTGTACGAACTCGGCATCTGGCTGTGCGTCTACCTGCCGGGCAAACCGCTCCTGGAGTTCGGTTTCGATGAACCGGACGAGCAGGTCGAGGTGTAGCATGAAATAGCAGCGCATGAGCAAGCGTCCGGCTGATCCGGCAGTCGGCCACGCGAAGGTGTTCATCTTGTCCAATCGAGGCAGCATCCTTGGCGACTAGCGCGAACTGCGGCATCGTATATCTCGTGGGTGCGGGGCCAGGCCATCCGGGGCTCATGACCCTTCGCGGCCTCGAGTGCCTCCAGCAAGCTGAACTGGTGATCCACGACAAGCTGGTTTCCCCGCGCCTGCTCGATTATGCTCCGGCAAGCGCGACGCGAATCTGCGTGACCGACCTGGCAGAATGCCATGTCGAGCGTCATCGCCCCGTGCAGAAAGCCATGATCAATGCGGCCAGACAAGGGAAAACGGTGGTTCGCCTCAAAGGGGGCGACCCGTTGCTCTTCGGCCGTGGCGGCGAAGAGGCGCAGGCTCTTGCCGAGGCCGGCGTCCCTTTCGAGATCGTCCCTGGCGTGACGGCGGCTCTGGGCGCGGGCGCCTGCGCCGCAATCCCGCTAACCCATCGCGCTCATGCCAGCGCCGTCGCATTCATCACCGGGCACGAAAAGCCGGACAAGCCGGAAAGCGCCATTGACTGGGAAGCGCTGGCGCGTTTTCAGGGAACGCTAGTTATCTACATGGGGATCTCGCGACTCGGACAGATCGTGGAAGCGCTCATCCGGCACGGCAAGCCGGCCGACACGCCCGCGGCCGTCGTGCACTGTGCGACCACCGGCGAGCAGAGCACGGTTGAAGCCCCCTTGCGCGAATTGCCGGACGCCGTGCTGAAGGCCGGCCTTGCCGCGCCGGCCATGATCATCATCGGCTCGGTGGTCGAGCTGCGCCGTGAGCTGAGCTGGTTCGAGCGCCGGCCGTTGTTCGGCAAACGCGTCCTCGTCACTCGTCCGCGTCACCAGGCCCGCGACCTGGTGCATCGGCTCGAAGGTCTCGGCGCTTCAGCATACGTCTTGCCAGCCGTCGAGATCCACGAGCCATCGGACTGGTCCGCGGTCGATGCCGCGATTGGCAGGCTGGCCAGCTTTCACTGGCTGGTGTTCACGAGCGCTAACGGTGTGCATGCTTTCATTGGCCGACTCAAGAAGCTGGGCAACGACCTGCGTGCTCTGGGCACGCTGCGCCTGGCAGCCATCGGCCCCAAGACCGCCGAGGCATTGCGGCATTATCATCTGAAACCGGACCTGGTGCCCGAGCGTTATCAATCAGAAGACCTGGCCGGCCTGCTGGCGGCAACCATCGTGCCAGGACAGCATGTTCTGCTCGCTCGCGCCGACCGTGGGCGTGAGCTGCTGCGCGATGAGCTGTCCCGGCTTGCCCATGTCGAGCAGATCGCAGTCTACTGCCAGGCCGACGCCATCGACGTCACCAGTCCGGTGCTCGCCAACCTGCGCCGCGGAGAAATCGATTTCGTCACGCTTACCAGCTCCAATATCGCGAGGGCGTTTGTCGCAGCGCTCGATGACGTTGCGCGGCTGCGATTGCACGCCGGCGACACCAGGCTGGTCACAATCAGCTCAGTGACCAGCGAGGAAGTCCGCAAACTCGGAGTCCCAGTCGCAGCCGAGGCGAGCGAGGCCACAGCGGAAGGCATCGTCGATGCGCTGGTTCACCTGGCAAGTGCCCGGCCATGACTCGGCCGGGATGCATGCAGCCTCGCTGCGCGACAGCGGCGTGTTGCTAGGCGCCGACAAGTAGCAAGCGTACGCGGTTCAAGGCCATCTTGGCGGTACGGCTCTGAATGTGCGCGCGAGTGCCGCCCCAGCTAAAGGATTGTGAATCGACACCGCCGCTCCAGGCAAGGCCGACGTGGACGGTGCCGACGGGTTTGTCTGCGCTGCCGCCGTCAGGGCCGGCGATGCCGACGGTGCTGACCGCGAGATCCGTTCGAAAGCGCGTCCGGCAAGCGACCGCCATCGCTTCGGCCACCGCGGCGCTGACCGCACCATGCTCGTCGATCAGCGCTTGCGAAACTGCCATCATCTCGAGCTTAATGCGGTTGTCGTAAGCCACGATCGCGCCGCGGAACCAGCGTCCGGCCCCGGGCACGCGGCAGAGTTGCTGAGCTACCAGTCCGCCGGTCACGCCTTCCGCGACTGACAGC
Organism: Planctomycetota bacterium; assembly: GCA_016873095.1. Lineage (GTDB taxonomy): Bacteria > Planctomycetota > Planctomycetia > Gemmatales > Gemmataceae > VGYC01. Next base: position 19,813 of record VGYC01000054.1, read on the forward strand.
GATTGACGCTTCTCCGCCAGAAGGCGCACGACCACGTCGCGCAACTCTTCATCGCCGAAGCCGAAGACGATGTTGCCCAAACGGTCGAGAATGATGTTCTCAACAGGCGCGATCTGCAGAGTGGCCAGTTCGAGACTGGCGCCGCGGCCGAAGATGCGCAGCGAGATGACGGCATCGCTGGCGGTGATGCCGACCTCCGGGACGTGGCCGCGGCGCGTGATGTCGAAGAGCTTCTCCTCGACGGCCGACTCGCCCCAACCGAACGTGTTTATCTTGCGTTGCACGAGGACGCCGCCGCTGAGGCCCAGCTTCTCCAGTCGCGGGCGAACCTGTTCCTCAAACATGGCGTACATCTCGGCCGGCACGCCTGGCATGGCGACGAACGTGCAGCCCGCGTGCTGCAGCCAGACTCCCGGGGCGGTGCCGTGATCATTACGGATCGGCGCGCTGCCTAGCGGGAATTGCGCCTGCACGCGATTGCGCTCCGGCATGGCGCGATTCCGCCTCGCGAACATCGCCTCAATCTGCCTGAACGACTCCGGGTCAGAGACGAGTTCGACGCCTGCCATCTGCGCGAGCGCTTCGCGCGTGAGATCGTCCTGTGTCGGTCCCAGTCCGCCGCTGATGAGGACAAGGCGCGAGCGTCCGCCGGCAATGCGAAAAGCGGCGATGTTATCATCGAGGTCATCCGCCAGCGTCGTGTGCCAGCCGACGGCGATGCCCATCTCGCCCAGTCGCCGGCTTAGCCACTGGCTGTTCGTGTCCAGGTTCTGCCCGCTGGTCAACTCGCTGCCAATGGAGATGATCTCTGCCTTCATAAGACCGAAGGGTGATGAATCTTGTGGTGAGGGTCACGCCATGGACCAGCAGGGGTAACATAGGCGCGGATGGCACAGCCGACGAGTGCGAGGGGGCGTGTCGGCAGGCAAGGTCGAGGAACGGTAGCTCATGTTTCCCGAAACTTGATCAGCCATTCCGCTCGTGTTACAACCGGAACAATCGCTCTTCTCACCGTACGCGGAACAATGTCACGCGCGGTTGTCCTTTATTTTGCAGGATTCGGCCTATAAAATGAACAGTCATGGCCATTCAGGTTTACTGTCCCAATTCAGTGTGCGCCAATCACACGCGGCCTCGAGCGGTGCCGGATGAGATGGCCGGCCGGCAGGTCAACTGCAGGGCGTGCGGGCTGGTGTTGACCATCCCGCAAGCGCGCTTCAGTGCGAGGGCTGCGTGGTGGCTGATGCCGTTGGCAGGCGCCATCGCGGCGGCGGTCGTGCTGGCCGCAGTCGCCTGGGTCTTGCTCGGCATGGGGGCCGGCGCGGACAAGAAGGACGAGACCCCTACAGTGGCGGCGTTGCCTGATCCCGTCTTTGACGCCGGTCGCGACCGCAAGAATCCGTCAGTGCCGGAACTGCTTCCCCCGCCGCCGGTCGCCGCCCCGGAAGCGATCGCAGTTCCCAAGCTCACGCCGCCGCCGATCCAAACGCATACAGAACGCGAGATTGTCAAGCCGCCTGTTGTCGAGCCAGCGCCGGCACCGGAGCGCCGTCCGGAACCCAGGCCGCAAGCGCCACCGCCCCCCAGGCGTGAGCGACCGGCGTCGGCAAGCGACACGAAATTCATCATTCCCTTCGACGCGGTTGGTCCGGCCGCCAAGCTGGACAGGATCAAGGTCACGCAGGTCGAGGGCCGATTCAGTTTCGCCGGCTCGACGGCGGTGAATCCAGTGACCATGACCTGGCAATCGACCACGCGCTTCAAGTGGCACGAGAAGGCGACCAGCCTGGACATCGCCTTCCTGGTCGATGGCAACAAGGGCTGGTTCGGCGACGGCCGCAAGGTCCGTCCAATGGAAGCCGATGGCTTCTCGTTCTATCAGAACCTGGCCTACTCGATTTCGCTCAGCAACCTGCTGCCGCTGCGCGACAAGGGCTTCGAGATCGTGAAGGGAGAAGACGTGAGCGTGCGCGGCCGCAACTGCCTGCTGGCGCGCGTCAAGGCCGAAGGTCGGCCGGAGATGAAGATGTATTTCGACAAGCAGACCGGCTTTCTAACCAAGGCCGAGTTTCGCGGCCGATTCTTCAGCTTCAATGACCTCAAGTTGCAAAAGGAAGCCACGCTGCTCGAAAACTATTTCAGCAATTACAAGAAGATCGACGGCGTCAATCACTGGCGGCGCTATGAGCAATACCGCAACGGCGTCAAGTACGCCGAGCTGAACCTGGACCGCGTGCAATTCTTCGACAAGATCGATGACAAGTGGTTCTCGTTCGACAAGAGCCGGCCGCCAGGCCTGGACCCTGGCAACGGCGAGTGGAAGATCACGCGCCTGCTGCCCGAAAAGAAACGGGCCGGCGTGAAGTCGCCCGCGCTGCAAGTCACAGTCATGTTCAATGGCACTCAAGCGCCGTCCAAGGTGGGCAAGAGCTACCGAGTCGTGGACGCCGACGGTCTGGTTCTTGACAAGTGCAATCTGCGCTTCACCTCCTCCACACGCCGCTATGGCACGCTGTCGTTCGAGCGCATCCTGGCCGGCAGCGATGCGTCGCTGCGATTCGACGGCCTGTTCCTGGAAGATGACGTGGGCCGGCGCGCCGCGCTGCAACTGGGCGCGGCGGCGCGGAAATAGCAAGCGGTCCCATCAACGCGAATCACCAGATTTGACTGGCAAGTCCGTGGCCTCCTTAAGAAAACGGCTCCGCGCATTGAACCTTCGGCAACACGGCGGCGTCTCGGAACGGCCATTGACACCGCCTGGCAGTCACCTACAATCAAATTTTTCCCTTTACGGGCAAGCAGCATGACTTGCCCATCGAGGGCGGGCGCAAGGGCGGACTCACCGCCGCGGCAGACGTGACATGCGTGACGCTCGCCCCGCGAGACGAATCGATGGATGAGGCCATTCGCAAGGCGGAAGCGCTCATCGAGGCCCTCGGCTACATCCGCAGGTTTCGGGACAAGCTGACGGTCATCAAGCTGGGCGGCAGCGCCATGGAGGAGCCCGAGGCGCTCAGGGCCACGCTGCAAGACGTGGTCTTCATGGCCACGGTGGGCATGCGGCCGATCCTGGTGCATGGCGGCGGCAAGGCCATCGACCGAGCCATGGCGGACGCCGGCCTCAAGCCGAGAAAAGTCCAGGGCCGGCGCTTCACCGACCAGGCCACGCTAGACATTGTCGTCCGCGTCCTCATGAAAGAGATCAGCAGCGACATCGAGGCGAAACTGCGCGAACTGGGAGGCCGGGCCGTCAGCCCGCACCAGGGCTCGCTCCATTATCTCCACGGGGAAAAGACGGGCCTGGCCGGACTCGGCGGTGAAAATATCGACCTGGGCCGTGTCGGCCGGGTGACGCGCGTGAATGTCCCGCTCATCCACGACTTCTGCGCCGGCGGTGTGGTGCCGGTCATACCCTCGGTTGCCGTCGATGATACCGGCGGCTGGCTGAACATCAACGCGGACACAGCCGCCGCCGCGGTGGCCGGGCAGGTGGGCGCTGAAAAGCTTGTGTTGCTAACGGATACGCCGGGGATTCTGCTGGACCGCCGCGACGAGCGCTCGCTGGTCCGCAGCCTGGATGCTCGCCAGTGCCGCGAGTTGATGGCCAGCGGCATCATCGACGAAGGCATGATCCCGAAAGTCGAGGCCTGCCTGGACGGATTGCAGGCGGGCGTGCGCAAGACGCACATCATCGACGGCCGGCTGTCGCATTCCCTCCTCCTGGAAATCTACACCGACCGCGGCGTCGGCACGGAGATCCTTCTTCAAGGAAAATCTTGAAAGGAATAACTAGAAGAAGGAACAACCATGGACGAAGCAGTAATGCTTTTGCTTTTTTACTCTTGCCCTTCTGCTCGGTGTTAGCCATGACCAGCCAGGAAACCATCCAGCTCTTCGGCCGTTATGTTATCGGCAACTACACGCGCTACCCGGTGTGTCTGGTGCGCGGCGAGGGCTCGTATGTCTGGGACGCGGAAGGAAAGCGTTATCTCGATTTCTTCCCCGGCTGGGGGTGCGACCTGCTCGGACACTGCCCGCCGCGCATCGTCGAGGCGGTGCAAGATCAAGTCGCCAAGCTGATCCACGTGCCCAACACCTGGTACATGGAGGCGCAGGGGCAGCTGGCCAAGGCTCTGAGCGAACGCGGCGGCATCGACGGCCGCTGCTTCTTCTGCAACAGCGGCGCCGAGGCAGTGGAGGCGGCGATCAAGCTGGCCCGGCTCAACGGCAAGCCGGGACGCTACAAGATCATCACGATGCTCAATAGCTTTCACGGCCGGACCCTCGGGGCCCTGAGCGCCACCGCGCAGCCAAAGTACCATAAGGGCCTCGAGCCGATGCTCGCCGGTTTTTGCTACGCGCCCTTCGGCGATCTGGATGCCGTCGCCAAGCTCATTGACGGTGAAACCTGCGCGATCCTCGTCGAGCCCATCCAGGGTGAGGGCGGCATCAATTTGCCGCCGCCCGGCTACCTGGAAGGGTTGCGTGACCTGGCAGACAAGCACCACCTCGTGCTCATCTTCGACGAGGTGCAAAGCGGCATGGGCCGCACCGGGCAGTGGTTTGCCTACCAGAACTGGAACGTCTTGCCGGACGCCGTGACGCTGGCCAAGGCGCTGGCGGGCGGCGTGGCTTGCGGCGGACTTGTGGCCCGGCCACAATTCGCAGACAAGCTCGTGCCCGGTACGCACGCCGCCACGTTCGGCGGCAATCCCATCGCCTGCCGGGCCGCGTTCGCCACCATCGAAACCATCGACCAGGACGGCCTGCTCGAGCGTGCCGTGCACATCGAGAACGGTTTCCGGCAGCGCTTCGAGGCACTGCGGCCGCGCTGTCCGCTGATTCACGACATCCGCATCAAGGGCGCCATGATCGGCATCGAGCTAACTGTCGAGGGCGCTGCCATCGTCAACCGCTGCCTGGAGAAAGCCTTGCTCATCAACTGCACGCACGGAACCACGCTGCGGCTGCTGCCGGCATTGAACCTTACCGACGAGCAACTTGACGCCGGCTGCGACATTCTGGAGGAAGTTTTGCTGTCCCACAAGCCGTGAGCGGCACGGGGCCGACCGAGTCTTCGGGGGCCGCCCCGGGACGGCATGATTGGCAAGAACTGGTGAGTCCCGAAGACTCGGCTCACCTTACCCGTCCAGCTATTAAACATGATGAAGACCAAGACACGCGCTGCCAAGACGCCGGCCGTCCGGCATGTTCTCGACCTGTTCGATTTCACTGCCGAGGAGATCGAGCATTTGCTGGAGCGGGCGGCCAAGCTCAAGAAAGCACATCACCGCCAGGCCGACAAGCCGCTTCTGCAACGCCGCGTGGTCGGCTTGATCTTCGAGAAGCCGTCGCTGCGGACGCGGGTCAGCTTTCAGGCTGCCGTCGCCCAGCTCGGCGGCACAAGCCTGTTCATGGCCGGCAACGAGGCGGGGCTCGGCGTTCGCGAGACCGTGGCCGACTTCGCGCGCACGCTCGCCAACTATGTCGATGCTGTCGTGCTGCGCGTCTTTCGACATCAGACGGTCGTTGACTTCGCTGCCTTCTCGAGCGTCCCGGTCATCAACGGCCTGTCCGACTATTCCCATCCATGCCAGGCGCTTGGCGATCTGCTGACGATGCGGCAGACCTTCAAGGACTGGCACAAGCGCACGGTGGCCTTCATCGGCGACGGCAATAACGTGGCCCGCTCCCTCGCCGTCGGCTGCGGCAAGCTGGGGATCCCGTTCATTCTGGCCGCTCCCGACGGCTACGGTTTCGATGAGCCGTTCCTCGAAGAATTTCGCGAGCGCCTCCCCGATGCCAGGCTCGAGCAGACGCAGGATCCGAAGGAAGCGGCGGCGGCCGGCGACTTCATCTACACCGATGTCTGGGCCAGCATGGGTCAGGAAGACGAGCGCGAGCAACGACGCAAGAGCTTTGCCTCCTTCCAGGTCAACGGCAACTTGCTCGCCCTCGCCCCGCCCGACGCACGCTTCATGCACTGCCTCCCCGCCCATCGCGGCGAGGAAGTCACCGACGACGTCGTCGACAGCGAGCGCAGCATCGTCTTCGCGCAAGCCGGCAACCGCATGCACGCCCAGAAGGCACTGCTGGCGTGGCTGCTGCGCTGAGGGCAACACCCTAACGGGGCACCTCTGACGGTTCTTGGAGACCGACCCAGTGTGGCGGCATGGGTGACAGCCGGCCGAGGTTGGCGGCCAATCGCAAACTGTGTCTTGTGAATCGCTTACGGCACGCTTTCGAGTGGTCGGCCAAGTTGCACGTGGATCACGACAGATCGCGACTTGAAAGATCGGCCACCCCAGCCCGCCGCTCCGGCGAACTCCACGTGGAACGCTTCCATCTGTTCAGAGGATTCGTCCAGGATTCGTCCAGGATTCGTCCAGGATTCGTCCAGATACCGACATACACCCCCTCGGCAAATCCTCCCAAATGGGAGCCCATCACGTAACCGACTACCCGGTCAATGGTTACATTATTCCAGCTATCAAATTGCACGACGACGACCAGGTTGATGTCCACCGGCTTGTAGGTGGGCGGCACGCCGGGGAGAAACCAGTCCATCTGCGAATGATCCATGTGGCCGCAAGAAACGCAAGGAGCCGAAAGAAGCAAGATATCTCGCTGCAGTTATCAAATCGCACAGCTCACGATTCGCGAGGCTCTTGGGACTTTTTGCGTTTCTTGCGGCCAAAGAAAACAAAGAGAGAACAAACGGAGAGAACAAACGAGAGAACAAACGGGACGCAGCTGGGACGCAGCTCGTTTTTCAGCTTGCCAGCAAGCCCACCTGCCGCAGCACGGTCGCCTGGTCCCAGTAGATGCGTTCGCAGGCGAGCTTGTCGCCCTTGAACTGCACGACGACGACCAGGTTGATGTCCACCGGCTTGTTGGTGGGCGGAACACCGGGGAGGAACCAGTCCATCTGCTTCTTGTGGGTGAAGCGCAGCCGCAATTCCTCAACAAGCTGGCTGTCGCCGATGACGCGGTTGACCAGTTCCATGTTGAGGTCGTCCGGCCACGACGGGATGAAGACATCGCGGTAGAAGACGCGCAGCTCGTCCTTGCCCTTGCCGCCGGTGTGCACCGGCACATGATCGACAGAGGCATCCGGCACCATGGTAGCCAGCGTCGCCTCCACATCCTTCGTGACAAACTCGCCGGCAATGTGCTCGGCCCAGATTGCTTCGAGCTCTTGGGAAGTCATGTTACACCAGTCTGGTCGGTTACTTGGATCTTGTGCAAATGGGCGGCTGAGCGCCGACGCTGCCAGCGCACCGCAAGCGGCAAGAAGAACAGATAGATACCGGTTGCCCAGAGCATCAGCACAACGATGGCGACGGGCAGGAAAACCCAGAGCTTCACGCGATCGCTGAACCAGGAGCCATCGTGCAAGGACTCGATCACGTCCGATCGTCGGAATGCAACCTGCAATACCTTGGCAGTTTGCAGATCAATCTGGATCTCGTAGCGGTTCCTGGCCTGCACCTTCACGATGCCGCGTGCCGGACGGACATCGAGGCGATCCACGTCGCGCCAGCTCTCGATCCTGGCCTCGGGAACTGATCGAGCGACTTGCAGCACGGTCGCAAGCGAGATTTCCGGAGTGGTACTCGTCCCGCGCGTCATTGCTGGCTGGACCCATGCCCATTCCTTCTTCAGTTGCAACAGCACACCCGTCACAGCCACGAGCAAGAATGGCAGCGCTATCAGGATCGCGCCCCAGCGGTGACATTTCCTGGCCAGGATACGCGGATTCAAACTCACGGATTGGCCTCGGGTCGGGTTGGGCAGCAAACATTGTCCACACAGGTCGAACTACACAAATGCCGGCAGCACATGCCGTGCAAACAGGTCCTGCGTCTTGATGACCTTCCAGTGCTCCAGGCCGCCGAAGTTGCTGACGATGGCCAGTTCGCTGATGGGCGCTTGTGCTTGCAGTCTCTTGATCTGAGCGGTGACCTCGGCAGGGGTGCCGATGAAGGCGATCTCTTGCTCGCCGATGTCCTGATAGCTCAGCTTGGTCAGCGATTCCAGGGCGCCGCTGGCGTAGAAGGCGTAGCCCTTGGCGAGCAATTCGTCGCGCGGCGGCAGGCCTTTCACCGGGCTGGCGTTGCAGGCCAGGAATCTCAGCAGCGCCGGCTTGACCTCGCGCTCGATCTCGGCAGGCTCGTTGCCCAGGTAGACCGGGCGGATGTAGACGATGCGCGGCTGTTGCTTGGCCTTCTCGGCCGCTTCCAGGTAGGCGTTGATCGACGGCTCCATGACCTTGAAGGGCAGCAGCGGCGGCAGGAACATGCCCCAGCCGCGCCGGCCCGCGAGCTCATAAGTCGACAGGCTGGTGCCGCCGGTGAACAGCGGCGGATACGGTTGCTGCAACGGCCTGGGTACGATCGACAGGTCGCGGCAGCGATAATACTTGCCTTCGAAGCTGAAGCGCTCCTCGGTCCAGGCGCGGATGAGGATCTCGACGGCCTCGTTGAAGCGGTCGCGGCTCTCGGCCAGGTCGGCGTTGCTGGCGGGATACAGCCAGGCGTGGCCGCGGCCCAGGCCGGTCTCGAGCCGGCCGCCGCAGATGATGTCCGCCGCCGCGATCTCGCCGGCCAGACGCATGGGATTGACGAGCGGCAGCGTGTGCAGCGCGACGCGGAAGCGGATGCTGCGCGTCCGCTGGGCCGCCGCGCAGATGAGCGCCAGCGGATTGGCCGAGATCGAGAACTCCTGGAAGAAGTGATGCTCGATGACGGAATAGACCGCGAAGCCCACGCGATCCGCGTGCTCCATCTGCTCGAGAAACTCGCGATAGAGCTCGGCGTGCGGCTTTTCAGGCGGCGACTGCAGCTCTGCATAAAGTCCAAATTGCATGGATTCAGGCTATGCCAAGGACAGGCGGACGGAAAGAACACAACCACAAAGGTCTCAAAGATCACGAAGAATAGCGAGGCTTCGCGCTCAACGCCCCGTGCCAGCTTGTCTGGCAGGAAGCAAGTTTGGTGGCTACGGGCCGGAACCCGCGACTCCTCCCCGCCGTCGTCGGCTCCGCCGCAATGCGGCGGAGCCGACGACGACAGGCAGGGGCAGTCTCATGTCATGGCCCCTGCGGTTAGCCCTGCAAACGATTCACCCGCCGGACGAGCCGGCGGGGGTCTTTCGAACGAGAAGTGTCAGATGTGTGCTTCCTGGTTGCATTTGGGTCAATTCTTGCCGGGCTTCGGCGCTTTCTTGAATTCGGCAGCCGTCATCGAGCGGACACTGGCATCGGCCATGAGGACCATGCCGCCGCGCGTTGCGGCGTCCTTCTCGTGTCCCAGCACCGTATTGGACGTGCCCTTCGGGAGCTTGAGAAGCTGCACGTTCCAGTAGACCTTGATGTCGCCCTTCTTGATCGCGTCGGTGATCTTGGCGTCGTTCTCGTAGAACGGCTCCAAATCCTCGACCTTGCCGGGCGCCTTCTTCTTGACATCGATACAACTGTGGTAGGCCAGGCCGATCTGCTTGAGCTGATTGGTGAGCAGCTGCTTCTGAGCGGCGTTCTGCGCGGGAACCTTGGCGCCTTCTTTGGCGGCGGGCAGCGACTCCTTCTTCGCCGCCGGCGCTGCGGCTTCCTTTTGGTCGGCTTCTTGCTTGTCGGCCGGTTCCAGATCCGGTTCCTTGCCCGTCTTGGCGGCGGTCTTGGGCGGCACCAGCGGCGCCCAGTCATCGATGCCGGCGGGGGCGGCGGCCTTCACTGCGCACATCGCCTTGAAGACATCGTCGCTGATCTTGGCGTCGATGAAGCGGACGGATCCGTCACTCATGATGGCAAACGTGCCGCGCTTGCTCTTGTGAGTGATGTCGTTGCCGTCGCGATCCTTGGTCAGGACAAAGGGGGCGATGGAGTTGGTCTCCGGCACGCCGCGGAGAGTGCTGCCGCCGCCGGCGATCCAGGGCGTGACGCCGACCGGACCGTCGTGCGGTGCTTGAATGAGTAGGATGGTGTTGGCAAGACCGCGACTGTCCTTGACGACGCGCAGGGCCTGGGAGCCATCGTAACCGAACACGCCGCGCTTGGCATCGAGGCTGGGATCGCTGGGCGAATAGCTGGCGGCGTCAAGGCCGATGCCGGCGATGCCGACAAAGTGCGTGGCTGCCGCTTCCATGGGCAATCCCGTCTGCCGCACGCGGAACGAGCTGGAAGGATACATCGGATCGAGAAACTCAGGGACGATGGTGCCGGCTGCCAGCCAGTTGGCCGGGTCGCGCCACGACCTGTCGAAGTTGATTCGGTTGTAGAGCTGCTCCTGACCCAGGTATGGGAGCAGGCCGGCCATCCAGCTCACGCGCTGGCCGGGCTCGCGCGCCAGGCGATTGCTGGTGTCTTGGCGCTTGAAGGCTCCCGGCGGATACATCCCCGGCGGCAGGCCGCGATCCGGCAAGCCCTGCTCGGGCAGCAGAAATGCCGCCTTGCCCAGGCCATGTCGCGACGACGTGCCCGCTGCCAGGTTCAGCTCGTTGCGTAAACCAAGAAGCATCAGCGATGCGGCATTGGCCAGGTTCGTGAAGCGCGCCTGATCGAGTACCAGATCGACCGTCATGCGCACCTGCTCGGCGCGACGGCCGACGCGGATGCGCGACGTTTTCGGATTGGCGTCGTCACTGGGCTGCGTCTTGGGTTGCTGGGGTTGCTTGGGTTGCTGGGGCACGATCCCTCCCCCATTGGGAAACTGGCCGGGAATGCCGGGCTGACCGCCGGTTGCCGGCCCCTTCTTCGGCTGGGGCGGAACCTCATCGACCGGTAACTCCACCTTGATCCCCAGTAGCTGGCCGACAAAGTTTGCCAGAACCGGTGCTCCATGGTCGTAGAGTTCATCCTGGATCGCGATCGCGTCGTTGTTGCTGGCGCATGCCAGCTGATTCATCAACCGGTAGGCGTTGTCTCGCTGCAGGAGGGATGCGCCGAGATGACGAATCTGCGGGCCGCGCTTGGTCAGCAGATTGGTCACATCCCAGAGCTGGCGATACTGCCACAAGGCCTGATCCTGGAATTCAGGGTCGCGCACGGAAAGCCGGGCCGCGGTCATGTCGGTCGCCATGCTGAAGATCAGCTCGTCGCGCGAATCGACTGGCTTCTGCTCCACGCTGTCGAGCATTGCCTTCAAGTGCGGGCTGATCGTCATGTAGGTGTTGACGGGAACAACCACGATAGGCCGGTTGTCGGGAGGCGTGCCTCCGGGCGTGGTCCCGGGGTTCGTGCCAGGATTCGTTCCGGGTTGGCCGCCCTTGCCGGGGAAGCCGCCTCCAGGACTACCCGGAAAACCTGGTCCCTTACCGGGGAAACCAGGGCCGCCCTTGCCAGGGAAACCGCCCGGCGGTTGGCCGCCGCCCGGAAATCCGCCTGGAGGCTGTGCGCCGCCGGGAAATCCACCGGGGGGTTGTGCACCTCCTGCGGGCGGCTGAAAACCGCCGGGAACCTGGTCATTGAATGTCTTGGGTGAGCCGGCCGGCGCTGCGCCAGGAGGCACCGCACCTGGCGGCACCACGCCTGGAGGCGTCGTTCCTGGCTGTTTCGGGGTTGTCCCCGGGGGATTGAAGCCACCAGGCGGAAATGCCGGCGGAGTTGTTCCCGGCGGAGTCGCTCCAGGGGGACTTGTTCCAGGTGGAAATGCGGGCGGTGTCGTACCGGGAGGCAGCTGCGTTCCCGACTTCGGATCCGGCGTCGGCTGGGTCGGCGCCTCGCTCTGGTGCTTGAACTTGCCCTCGGCCTCGAGGAAAGCCATCATCGGCACTTGATCGGCAAAGATGACCGTGTTCGGATTGTGCAAGCGCACCAGGAACGGCTGTGTCTTGGCACGCTCCCGATAGTTGCGCAAGAAGTGTGGCGCGCCAAACGAGAACTGTCCCAGCTGCTCCAGGTACGCTTCCTGCTTGCGCGAGCCTTGCCGGTAATACTTCTGGTTCTTGACCGGATCGGGAGACTCGCTCAAGCCAAGCGCGTTCACGAGCGCCTTTTCATTCACGGGCCGGCGCGAATGGACCACCGTGAAGGACCAGGATGGTTCGGTGAAGCGCTCCGCGCGAATCACGTCGTCCACCGACTGAACGTCCAGCCCGAGACGAGCATTGAGGTCGCTCTCCACGAGCGCGCCCGGCGCGAAGGCCAGCTTGCCAATCGGGTTGGCGGCGCCGAACACGTTCTTGAAGAAAACATGAATGACGTGCTCGGAGCTGGGCGGCAGCAGATTGGTGAGTTCCGGCCCGGCCGATGCGAAATTCTCCGGGAACGGATCGACAGGCCGTTCGTTTCCGTCCTGTTTGGGATCCTTCTTGTCTTGCTTGCCCTTGGGGTCGGGCGACGTGCCGGGCAGTTGCGTGTTGCCTTGCGGATTTGGCTTGAAAACGACCGCGTCGTTCTTCTTGCCGCCGAGGATGAGGAAACCCGCGACGGCGAGCACGGCCAGGCCGACAGCGCCAAGTCCCAGGCCCAGGACAAGCTTCTTGGAGCCGGCTGCGTCCTTCTTCTTGGCTGGCTTTTCGCTCGCCTCGTCGCCGGCATCTTCGTCGGTATCGCGCCCCTTGGCAGACTTGCCGTTCTTGCTCGGAGGTTTCGCTTTCTTGGTCAGCGCCGCCAGTGCCGCCTCGTCCATCTCCGGCGCGTCTTCCTCCTCCGGCGCCGCGGACTCGGGTTCCCCAGGTTCTTCGACGACGAAGCGGTACTTGCACTTGGGGCAATCGATCTTCTTGCCCACCAGGCTCGGGCTCTTGATTGGCACCTGTGCCTCGCAACTCGGGCACGCCTGCTTGAATGCAACCTTTACCGCCATGTAACCTCTCCATCAAGAGATGAGCGCAGCTTCCCCGCGCGTTGAATGCGGGCTCCCTGCATTGTTTTATTATCTTAATCGCTCATGCCGCCGTCTTGCAAAGGGAAATCCCAAAAAACAGGCGATCCCCGCGTCCGGACGACGCAGCTCATCAAGCAGTCAACAAGCATTTTCGTACGCTATGGCCAATGGCATCACTGGCACCCAACCAGGTGGCAGCCCGGCTCGATCGCTTGCCGGCGGGCGCGTTCCATCGGCGTTTTCTGATGTGGATCTCGCTGGGTGCATGGTTTGATTACTACGACAACTTCGTGGCCGGCGCCCTGGCCGTCGTGCTGCCGCGGGCCGGCATCGTTCCCGAGACCCAGGCGGGAGACTGGATTTCACCGCTCGGTCTGTTCATGGCCACGCTGCCCCTGGGCATGTTCTTCGGCACGATGTTCGTGGGCCTGGCCACCGATCACATCGGCCGGCGGCTGGGGTTCATCGCCATGTTGCTGCTGTACTCGCTGGCGACCCTTGCTGGCGGCGCCGGCTATTATCCAGTGGAATCCTGGCTTGGCGCCGACGCCGCCTGGATGCTGCTGCTGATCACGCGCTTCCTGGCCGGTGCCGGCATCGGTGCGGAGAACGTCATCATCGACGCCTACCTCACCGAGGTCATGCCCCGGCAGGTTCGAGGCCGGGCCGTGGCCATGTCGCATGCGCTGGCGTTCACGGCCTTGCCGGTGGCAGCCATCCTGGCCCGCTGGCTGGCGCCGCGCCAGGCGCCGCACGGCTGGTGGCTGCTGCTGACGATCGGCTCGCTTGGTGCGCTGTGGACGTGGTATTTTCGCCGCCGCCTGCCGGAGTCGCCACGCTGGCTGGCGGCCGCCGGTCGGGGCGACGAGGCTGCCGCAGTCGTGCAACAGATGGAAGCAGCCGTCGAGCGCGAGACCGGCCGGCCACTCCCGGCAGTCGATGTTATGGCCCAGCCAGCACCGCGCCGGTTGCCGTTTCGTGCCATCTGGTCTCCCGAATACCGGGGGCGTACGCTGCTGCTCATCGTCTTTCAACTTCTGCAAACCGTCGGGTACTATGGCTTCATGCACTGGCTGGCGAAGTTTCTCGAGACCAAGGGCTTCTCGAGTGACGAGGCGCTGACGATGAGCTTTGCCGCCTCGCTGCTCGCGCCGGTGGGACCGTTGCTGGGCGTGTGGTCGATCGAGCGCTGGCAGCGAAAATGGCTGATCGCCGGCCTGAGTGCCGTGCTGGCCATCGGGCAGCTGGTCTTTGGCTGGCTGGCGAACAGCGTGGCCTTGACCATCGTGGGCGGCCTGGTGGTCGTCGGCTGCAACTGGTTTTCGGCCGTGTTCCACGCCTATCAGGCCGAGCTGTTCCCAACGCAGGCGCGCGCCACCGGCATCGGCTTCACCTACGCCTGGAGCCGTTTCAGCATGGTGCTGCTCAACTTGTTCATGCCGGGCTTGCTGGCAACGTATCAGCCGGCGGCTTTCGTACTCACGGCCGGCGCGTTTGTCGGCGTTGCAGTGCTCATCGGCATTTTCGGGCCCTTGACGAATGCGCGGCCGCTGGAGGAACTGTCGAGCTGATTGCCCCTGCCGTTCGGCCGACTCTTGCATGACAAGCTGCGACGGTCTTGCCAGGCATGCGCACGGTACGTGACGTGACAGGGCGGGATTGCGCCTTTTTGCGAAATCGGCTCAAGTTGCGTTGCATCGGCTCCGGCTGGACCGTATTTTTCCTTCGTCATCGGGGATGACTCACTTCCATTTTGAGCTAGACCGTAACCTTTCCGCGATACCGTTTCTTTCGGAGCGAGAAGAGCCATGCACAGTGTTTTCTTGACGGCGTTGCTGTCGGGGACGGCGTTGGCGCCGGCCCATGAGCCATTCGGGGGTTATGCCGGATATGACGGCCGACACCCACAGGTCGCTCCCTTGCGACCCTACTGCCCCCCGGGCGGGCCCTGTCCCGGCGCCATGCCGGCCGCCTGTCCTGCCGGCATGCCTCAGGGCGTGCCGCACGTTCCCTGCTTTCCGGTGTTCGGTGGAGTCCTCGTCGGTGAGGACTCCGACCGGCTTGACGACATCGACCGCACTCTCGACCAGCTTCGCAAGCTCATCAAGGACCTCAGCCATCGACTGGGCCGGCTGGATGATCGCCAGGATCGCAACGACAGCCAGGTCAAGACACGCCTGGACGCCAGCGAGAAGGCCATCACCCAGCTCACCATTGGTCAGGAAGAACTGCACGACATGATCGAAACGTTCGAGGCCAAGCTCAGCGAGCGCGTCAAGTTGCTGTCCAAGACCCTGGATTTCCGGATCATGGAAGAGCGGCTGCGGAATGGCATGGAAGCCCTGAAGGACCGCGAGAAGACGCTGGAAGTCAGCCTGCGCTTGAAGGAGATCGAGAGCGATATCCGGCAGGGCCGCGACGCTTTCCAGCGCGAACTGAAGCAGATCGAAGACAAGTTCGCCGCCGTTCAGGCCCGCAAGTCCGAGGACGCCGAAGCGCGTGCTCAGCTTCGCGGCTGCGAGGAGAAGATCGCCTCGTTCCAGGCCATCAAGGCCCGGCTGGATGCGGTCGAAACCCGCATCACCGAATCCCAGGCGGAGCGTGCTTCCGGCCAGATCGACCGCGTGGAAAAGGACTTTGGCCGATTGCATGAAGACTTCCGGGCCATCGACAGGCGCATCCAGGAAATTGAAGGCCGGATCAAGTCGAATCCGGTACCTGGTCCAAATCAGGGCTACCAGCTGCCGGCCAACCGCGCGCTGGTCGTCGTCAACCTGCCGCAGGGCGCCAGGCTTTACCTCGAAGGCAAGTTGACGAAGGGCGACGCCACTCTGCGTGCTTTCGTCACGCCCGACCTGGAGTCCAGTGCGACCTACTCCTACACGCTCAAGGCTGAGATTCAGCGCGACGGGCGCATCGAAGCGCACACGCGCACCGTCTACTTCCGTGCCGGCAACGAGATCCGCGTGGACTTCGTCGCCATACCGGAAAGCATGCCGGCGGCTGTCCGCAACGGCAACTGAGATAACCATCACACAGCGTGGTAAGTCGATGATGGCGCGTCCGGCTTCGAGCCGGGCGCGCCTTGTTATTTCTGCTCCCGATTCGACGCATGTGGACTGACGCTTGACCGGCAAGCCGCTATTTGGGGCGCCGCTTTGCGGAAGCTGCATGTGCGGTCACGGGATGAATATTTAACAATTCGAGAGAATTTCTGTTTTCCTTTTGCCTATTTTCGGGTATTCTCTATCCCTTCATCGAGGAGTTCTGAGGTCGGGGACCCGGTGCGTTGCCCCGTTGCCGTTGGACCGGCTGGCCAAGGCCAAAACGGCTACCAAGGAGGATGCCCGTGGTTTGGTTTTGGGTTGCTTTGAGCGCCTGCACAATCGTTGTTCTGCTCGCATATCTCGGTCACCGATACGTGCTGCGTCGGTACTTGCCCCCAACCATGCGCATCTTCCAGGAGAAGCCCCTCTTCGTCATCCCCTTCGGCCAGCCCACCAGCGATGCCGAGACCGTTTCTTTCCGCACGACCAACAACCTTACCTTGCAAGGCTGCTACCTCAAGACGGTCGGTCCGCGCAAGGGCGTGATTCTGTTCGGTCTCGAGTTCGGCTCGAACCGCTGGTCGAGTTCGCCGTACTGTGATTTCCTGCGCGAGGAAGGCTTTGACATCTTCGCCTTCGAGGTTCGCAATCAGGGGGATAGCGATTCATTGCCCGGCTACGAACCGCTGCAATGGGTGACGGATTACGAGGTGGAAGACTACCGCGCGGCCCTGGCATATCTGAAGTCGCGGCCGGACGCCGACCCGCGCGGCATCGGCCTGTTCGGCATCAGCAAGGGCGGTAGCGCCGGCCTGCTCGCCGCCGTCGACGATCCCTATGTCCGCTGCTTCGTCACCGACGGCATCTTCGCGGCCCATACCACCATGGTGCCGTACATGCAGAAGTGGATCCTCATCTATTGCCGCAGCTCACGCATCGCCCAGGCCGTGCCCGGCTGGTATTACCGTCTCATGGGCCTGATCGCCATCCGCCGCACCGAGAAGGAGCGCAACTGCCACTTTCCGCATCTGGAGCACGTCATTCACCAGCTGGCGCCGCGCCCGCTGCTGATGATCCACGGCGGCGGTGATAACTACATCAAGCCCGAGATGGCCAAGGCGCTGTTCGATCTCGCCGGCAATCCCAAGGAGTTCTGGCTGGTCGAAAACGCCAAGCACAACCAGGCGTTCCAGCTGGCCAACGGAACCTACAAGGAACGTGTCCGGTCCTTCTTCCTCAAGCACCTCGCCGCCCCGACCGCCATTCTCCATCAGGCCCACGGCGTCAACGGACTGCCCGCCAAGGAGTTGACTCCCGCCGCAGTCGAAGTGAGTCGCGCGTCCTGAGCATCCCACATCACACCACCGTGATCGCCACGGTATCCGTATCGGTCCTGGGCCAGTGTTGACCTGGTCTTCGCAGGTGAGTCGGCGGCAATGTGCCTCTCGACGATTCGACGTCTCGACGGTGTCGAGCAGAAGATGGCTCGCATGTCTCGCGATTTCGCCAACGATGCGCCGCCGAGCGTGTTTCAAGGAGGGGACAGGTCATTGTCACTGCGAAGGAGTCTTGTCATGGGCAATCAGGGTTTTGGTGCGAAAAAGCTGGTGTGTCTGAGTCTGATGTCGCTTGTTTTCGCATCATGGGCCACGCCCGTGAGTGCTCGTCCGCCCCAGGCGCCCAAGGCGGCGCGGGCAGCCCAAGCTGGCGCAATGCCAGACCTGACGACCGAGATTCATCATTTGGTGGATCTGCTGGCTCGGTCGGGTAACATGCAAAAAGGCGTCCAAAACCACGTGTACCAGGCCCTGCATCAGCTCCTGCTGGCCATGCGGCATGGGGGAATGAATTCCGACGGCTTCGCAAACGACAAACGCAATGGCAGCGGTCGTAGCGCCAAGGGCAAAGCCGCGGTCAGCAAGAACAACAAGGGCGGCAAGAAGAATGGCGGTAAGGTCACCAATTTCGCCAGCGGTGCCGGCAAACGGGCAGCCGGCAAGTCAGGCAAAGGCCCAACGGCTGGCATGGTTAACGCCGCCCGGATGCCTTTCAATTCATTTCAGATGGTGCAGGGTTTTCAGCTAACCCAGGCTCCCGCCCAGGCCGGCAAGCGTGCGGCAACCACCGCGAAAGGACGCAAGCCAGCGAGAAAGTAGTAGGCCGGACCGGCGGTTTTCCATCAAGCAAATAGTGAGGTCGCCCAGGCAAGGCGGCCGTACCAGGGCGCGATCGTCTTTCTGAAGACTGAAAACTCAATGATTGAAGATGAACTCAGGACAGTTCAGCAACGTCCAGAGAAGGTCTTCGAGGCCCTCCTGGCGGGTGGGGGCGGAGGAGAGCAGACTCGCGATGGTCACTTCTTCGCGGGCATTGGGCAGACGTGATAGCGTGGCCAGGTACAGCTCCCGGGCAATTTCCAGGTTGCTCTTCTTTGCGGCGAGCAGGCGGGCGACGCGACCGGTCTTGTCGGTCAGCTTCGCATGCAGTGTTTCGCTGTTGATGAGGTGCAACGCCTGTCGAAGGTCCGGCGCGCTGGCGCGGGCGCACTCGCATGTCGAGGTGCGGATCGGCCGGCCGAATGTCTCCAGGAAATACGACACGACCGACGGATCGGGCAAGGCGATGGCCCGTGTCCCCGGTGCCACGCCGGTGAACTTCTCATCCACGCCGGCCGCCTGGTTGATGGCGTCGAGCAGCACCTCCGCCTGCATGCGCCGAGGCCGGAAGTGCGTGAAGAACGTGCCATCGGCATCGCGCTTCGGAGCAATCTCGGAGGCAAGCTGATACGCGCGCGAGTTGCACAGCGTCCGCAGCAAATGCTTCAAGTCGAAGTTGTGAGCGACGAAATCCTTGGCCAGCGCGTCGAGCAGCGCGGGATGCGATGCCGGATTGGTCGCCCGCAGATCGTCGATCGGCTCGACCAGGCCCCGGCCGAAGAGATAGCCCCAGTAACGGTTGACGATGTTGCGGGCGAAGAACGCGTTGTCCCTGGCTGTCAGCCAGGCTGCGAGGGCTTCGCGGCTATCGTCGCCGGGCTTCGTCTGGACGGCGTCCTGCCCCAGCGGCCGGGGGTAGATGGCTCGTTCGGTTCCGGGGAAGCGCATGATGCCCTTGCCGGACAGGCTGACCGACTGGCTGCCGCCGAACTGGCCCTCCTCCTTGGTGTCCTTGCGCTGCACACGCGTGAAGAACGCAGCCATGCCGTAGTAGTCGTCCTGGCTCCAGACCTCGAATGGATGATGATGGCACTTGGCGCACTGCAGGCGGATGCCGAGAAAGATCTGCGTCGTCGTCTCGGCCAGGTCTTCCGGGTTGGTGTCGATGAAGTAGTAGGCGACCGGGCCGTTGGTGTAGAGGTTGCCGCGGGCCGTGAGCAACTCGCGGACCATGCCGTCGAGCGGGCGGTTGTCGCGCAACCCTTGCCGCAGCCAGCCGTTGAAACTCTTGAGCCCCTTCTCGCCGAGCGCCCGGCGATGGGCGCGAAGCAGGTCGCCCCACTTGAGCGACCAGGTAACCGTTCACGCCTTGGCCAGCAATGGTGCTGGTTTTCCAGCCATTTGGGCTTCGACGGCGGTTGTCAGCCATGCAAAAGCATTGTGTGACTGG
>VGYC01000055.1 GCA_016873095.1 Planctomycetota bacterium
GCCACCGTCCGTGGTACACTCATGATTGGCTCCGGTCGACATCGGTTCCTTCGGGACCATCACCGCCATGCGGTAAAACGGGCCTGCTTCGGCAGACCCATCATAGGCTCGACCGGAGCCTTTTATACTTGTCAGCATTGTTGGGAATGTCGCCTTGCTTGGCAGCTGGTTTCGACGGGTTTGCCGAGGGATCTTCCACCCGCGCGGACGAATGCTGTGACCGCGTTGGCGAAGCGGTCTTGTCCCGTTCGACGCATCCCGCAGTCAGTTGAAGTAGACACAGGCTGCCAATGCCAAGTCCTAAGCGTATATTCATTGCAGCACTCCCGGCTGATGTGTACAACTTGGAATTCTATCGGCCAGCGGTTGGCAGTCAAGAAAGGATCGCCGCAATCGGAACCATGGAACCATGGCAGGGCAATCAATGTACCGCCTTCTCACCAGCACGCTCTCCCTCCTCACCATCGCCGCCGTCACCCACGCCGAGAACTGGCCCACCTGGCGTGGCCCGCGTGAGAACGGTGTCAGCAACGACAAGTCGTTGCCGGTCGTCTGGAGCGCGACCAAGAACATCCGCTGGAAGACGGCGTTGCCGGAGGCGGGGAACTCGACGCCGATTGTCTGGGGGAACCGCATCTTTCTCACGCAGGCGCTCGACAAGGGGAAGCGGCGGGCGGTGCTGTGCTTTGACCGGGCGGATGGGAAGAAGCTCTGGCAGCGCGAGCTGGCTTGCACCACCAAAGAAACCACGCATGCGGACAATCCGCATTGTTCCGGGTCGCCAGTGACGGATGGCCAGGCGGTGTATGCCAGCTTTGCGTCGGCCGGCATTGTCGCCTATGACTTCGACGGCAAGCTGCTCTGGCATCACAAGCTGGAGCCGCTCTTGCATATCTTCGGCAACGGGTCGAGCCCGACGCTGTACAAGGACCTGGTCATCGTCTTTCACGGCCCCGGCGAGCCGACGTACATGATCGCGCTCGACAAGCGTACCGGCAAGCAGGTCTGGAAGCAGAACGAGCACGCGCTCAATCATCAGCTCTTCGGTACGTGGAGCTCGCCGGTGCTGGCCCGGTTCGGCCAGCGCGACGAGCTCTTGATGTGCTTGCCCGGCGAGAAGATCGGCGGCGACGGCTGGGTGAAGAGCTACGACCCGGCGACGGGCAAGGAACTATGGCGGTGCGTGGGACTGGGCGCGTCGCTGTACGCGTCGGCCACGGTGTCGCCGGCCACGGACGCCATCGTCGCCGCCTCCGGGTTCTACGGCCCGGTCATGGCGATACGCCCGGGCGGCAACGGCGACGTAACCAAATCGCACCGCATCTGGCACGAGGCGGGCAAGAATCCGCAACGTATCGGCACGCCGGTGGTCGCGGACGGCTACCTTTATCTCGCCGAGGCCGCCGGCTTTGCCGAGTGCCGCGATGCGCGCACCGGCAAGCGACTCTGGAAGGAACGACTCGACGGCAAGCTCTGGGGCAGCATGCTGCTCGCCGCCGGCCGGCTCTATGTCAGCAACCTGGAGGGGCAGACCTACGTGCTGGCCGCGGGGCCGAAGTTCCAGCGCCTCGCCACCAACGATATCGGCGAGCCGACCTACGCGGCGCTGGCGGCATCCGACGGGGAGATTTTTCTGCGGACGTGGAAACATCTGTATTGCATCAAGGGCAACGACCAACGTTGAGCCCGAAGCGTCAGCGAGGACGGATGTAGCCTGCGGGCAACCCGCTGCGCATGGGAGGCGACACGGCGCTTGCGCTTCGGGTTCAAGATCTAGCTCGCCGCGATCGCCAGGCACGCGCGATAAGAACAAGTCCGCCGGCTGCACCGACGAGATAGCTTGCCGCATGTGCCCAGGCAACGGCCAGAAACGGCACATGTTTGTGCGTGGGGATGTCCATCGACAGGCTTTCGGAAAGCGTGACTATCCCGCTGCTTGCCGCGGCCCATCCCGCAAGACCGGAGAGCAACGCTGTTGTTGCAATGAAAGCCATCAGCCAGAGCAAGGGCCTGCTCAGCCAAGCGGCGTCGCGTTTTGGCCGCTCGCCCGCGCGTGCCGCCAGCGCCAGCAACACGCCCAGAAACAGCCCAACCCACCAGGTCGCGAAAACGCCCCAGCCCAGGCCCAGCAGCGTTGGGTCGTCCGTGCCAAAGATTGGCGGATGGGCTACCGTGAAGTACTCAACACAGATGCGGGCGCTGACTTGATCATGCAGCACGCCGTAGGCGATGGCCGCGCCCATAGACATGAGGACGATT
Organism: Planctomycetota bacterium; assembly: GCA_016873095.1. Lineage (GTDB taxonomy): Bacteria > Planctomycetota > Planctomycetia > Gemmatales > Gemmataceae > VGYC01. The sequence goes on from VGYC01000055.1 coordinate 2,260, forward strand.
CGCACCATGGGGAACCACAGATTGTCGCCTCACCTCCCCCGTATCCCATGATACTCGAGCGGAAACTCGTAGTCCTTGCGCAGGGGATGGCCGACCCAGTCTTCGGAGAGAAGGATGCGGCGGAGGTCCGGATGGTCTGTGAACCAGACGCCGGAGAGGTCGTAGACTTCGCGCTCGTGCCAGTCGGCGGCGGACCAGATGGAGGTGACCGACGGCACTTCCGGCAGGTCGCCCGGCTTGTCACCCTTCCAGCGCGGCAGCATGAGCTTGAGCACGAGGCGATGGCGGTGCGTGAAGCTGGACAGGTGATAGACGACTTCCAGGTGCGGCTCGAAGCCGGCCTTGGCGACCTTCTTCGGATCCGGCTCGCAGTAATCGACGCCGCTGATGCAGTTGAGCAACTCGAAGCGCAGGGCCGGCTCGTCACGAAGAAAACGGCAAACCTCGACGAGGTCGCCCGGCTCGACAACGAAGAAGGGATCGAGAGCTTCCAGGTTCTTCGACTTGATGCGTTCGCCAAACTTCTGTTCGAGGGTCTGGATAATCTGGTCGGCGGTCATCGGTGGGTCTCGTGGTCAAGCCTTTGCGGGGGCAGCTTTTTCCTTAGTGGCCTTGGCAAAGGCGTTCTGTTTTTCCATGGCCTTCAGCGGATCGGCGTCGCTCAATTCGGGCGGCAGGAGCACGTAGCCGGTGCGGGCGGGAATCGGGATCTCGATCGGCTGGTTCTTGGTGAGGCCCTTCATGCCGCGAACCTTGTCCTGGATGCGCATGAGGCCTTCGAGGAGGGCTTCCGGCCGGGGCGGGCAGCCAGGAACGTAGACATCCACCGGCACGACCAGATCGACGCCCTTGACGACGTTGTAGCCGTACTTGTAGTAAGGCCCGCCGCCGCAGGTGCAGGCGCCCATGGCGATGACGAATTTCGGGTCGGGCATCTGGTTATAGAGCCGGCGGACACGGCTGGCCATCTTGAAATTGACGGTGCCGGCCACGATCATCAGGTCCGCCTGCCGCGGCGTGGCCCGGAAGGCGCCGGCCCCGAAGCGATCCATGTCGTAGCGCGACGCGCCGCTGGCCATCATCTCGATCGCACAGCAGGCCAGGCCAAACGTCATCGGCCACATGCTCGATTCGCGAGCCCAGTTGATCGTCTGCTCGATCGTCGTCGTGATGACGCTTTCTTCGAAACGGCCTTCGAGCCAACCCATGCGCTGCTCCACAGTTCAATGACAAATCGAAACTCACCTGGCGAGGGCGTGCTCCGGTTGGGGCAACTTCTCCAGCGGTTTTTCCAGATCGCGTTCGGAGCTGGTGCTGCGGACCCAGTTGATATCGCCGCGCTTCCACAGGTAGGCGAAACCGACCATGAGGACGCCGAAAAAAACCAGGATATCGCAGAATGCAAACAGGGCAAAACTTTCCGCGGTGCCCGGCGCTATGCCGTCCTTTTCCAGCTGGCTATAGGTGACACCCTCCACGGGCTTCATGTAGGAAGAAGGCACCAATACCTGGCGTGAGAGCGCGATGCGCCGCTCCTGGGGTTGCTCCTCCTTGCGGATCGTGCCTTTCGCCACCTGCGAGGTCTTTGGAGACACCGCATCGAGGTCCGGCCGTGACAGGGCATTGGCACTGCCAAAGACGACGGCCCAGGGAAAGAAGAACGCAACTTCCACGTCGAAAATCACAAAGAGCAGGGCGACGACGTAGTAACGCAGGTCAAACTGAATCCAGGCGCTGCCCACGGTGGGCTCGCCGCATTCGTAGATCGTCATCTTGTCCGGCTCCGGGCGATTGGGCCGGATGAACTTGCCCATCAGCAGGTGGACAAAGAGAAAGAATGCGCCCACGCCGACGAAGACAACGATGAAGAACGTCAAGATAGTCATGTTGCTCTCGTGCCCGTGTACTCAGTTCGGCACACCGCCACTTTCCAGCTTCTTTCGGCCCTGGAAGCCAGAATCCAGTTCGTGCCAGTGGGCCACCTCGGGCTCGTCCAGCCGCCAGCACAGGAACACCACACGGTCGTCGCGCATGCTGGGAAAATCGACCAGTCCGGTGTCGTAATCCTTCAAGACGACCTGCAGCCCTTTGAGTTCGTTTTCGAGCTCGCGCATGCGTTCCTGATCGCGCTCGTGCTCGTCGGTCAGTTCCTCAACTTCCCTGGCGAAGGCGCTCGCCGTGGAGCCGGCCTCCTTCATGCGCATGAGCCGTTCGTGGCGCTGGCGGAGCACCGCCGCCAGCTCCGTGACGTCACGCAGGATAGCGCGGAGCAATGGCAAGGTGGCGTTTGCCTCGGGGACAGTAAACAGCTTCTTGAAGGTCGGCTTCCGATGCGGCGGCCTGGTCTTGCGTTTGGGAATCAAGCGCGTCTCGCTTTCATGAATCAGTTTGAGCGATTTCAAGTCCTTACGTCTTGGCGGCCGGGGTGGGCGCCGGGGCCGCCGGCTTTGGCGGAGGCGGCGGATCTGGCGGCTTGGTCCACACCGGCTCGGGAGTCAGCTTCGAGGCCGCGATCGCCGTCGGATTCAGCGACGCCTGGCCCCAGGCCGTCTCCACCGGCAGCTTGGCGAAGTCCACAATGCAGCCATCCCGGCTGAAGCAACTCTGATCGTAGGTCGAGCCCATGAAAATGCAATCCACAGGACATGGATCGACACACAGAGCGCAGAACATGCACTTGGTGTAGTCGATCTTGAAGCCGTTGACACGAAACCCCTTGCCCACCGGGTTCTTGATCTTCTCGATGTAGATGCAGTCGACCGGGCAAGCGCGGGCGCACTTGTCGCAGCCGATGCAGGTGGTGAGGTCGAAGCGATGGAAGCCACGATAGCGTGCCTTGACGGGCACCGGCAACTCGGGGTACTCGAAGTGCTGCGTGAAGGCCTTGCGGCGGTACGTCTGAAAGAAGTACCACAGGGTGATCCACATGCCCTGCCCGACGGTCTTGATAGCCGTCACGATGTTACGCCACCACTCGCGCATCAGTTGACTTTCGTAGCGACAAGCTGCCAGCTTGCCGGCACCTGTTTGTTTGCCATCGCCCGTTTGTGCCGGCAAGCTGGCAGCTTGCGGCTATGGAGATTGTATGGGCCGGCGGCGGCACCGCAAGGCTCGATGCCCTGTCGAAATCGGGCCGTCAGACCGCTTGCGGGGCAATTTTGTTCTATAGTTGCGTATCCCGCCAGAAGGAAGACCAGAATGGAACAGACAAACACGGCGGACACGGTGCCCGTCCTGGTGTTGCTTTTCGGCAGTCATGGGCGCAATGCCTGGCCGCTGCAGCGCGAGGTCGTCGCGCTGGGTCGAGCCCATGGGTGCGATATTCAGCTGGACGCGCCAGACGTATCCAGCCTGCATTGCGTCATCTGGCGCAGCGAGTACGGACTCGAACTGCGGGACTGTGGCAGCCGTTCGGGAACATTGCTCAACGGCGAACCGGCCAGCCAGACGCACTTGCATGATGGCGACGTGTTGCAAATCGGCTCATTTTCTTTTCGGGTGCATGTGCCGGCGATGCTGACGCGCGACTCCGGGCCCGATGCGCGTCTGGAGCGCCTGCAGAGGTCGCGCCGACACCTTGTGCAGCTTGCCCTGACATTTCGCAGGCGCTGCCACGCTGCCCAGGTGTTGCTGGCGCCCGACGCCGCCACTTTCGACCTGAATCGCAAAGCGTCCGGCCTGCGCAATTGCTTCCAGGCCTATCAGCAACGCATCCGTCAGCTCGAACAGGCCGAACGGGAACTCGTCCGAGACCGCGAAAGCTTTGAAGAGGAGAAGCAGGCCCACGAGGAGCTGGTGCGGCAAGCCAAGGAAGTTCTGGCCCGCCATGACGCAAACAAGTCGAGTCGCGGCGGCTTCGGATTCTTCCGCCGTCAGCGGCAGCTGGAGACCAAGCCATGAACGACCAGGCCATGAGCAAACATGACGCCAGTCTCGACTCACGCGAAGCCGCGCTGCGGCAAGCGGAGGACTCGGTTCGAGAGCAACGTGCCGAGCTCATGCGCATGATGGCCGAGCTGCGCGGCATGCACGATTCACTCCGCCGGCACAAGTCCGACACGCCGGAAGAGCTGCAAAAACTGCGACGCGACAACGAGGAACTGCGGCAGCTGCTGATCGAGATGGAGTCGCAGCCGCCGTCGCGGCCGGCCGAAACGCCCGATCCGGACCTGTTGCACGAATTGCAAGAACTGCACGCCGAGTGCGAGCAACTGCGCCGGCAGCTACAGGATCGCGACAAGCGAGTCGATGAACTCCGCCGCAAGGACGAGGAGCGCGCGGCCTGCCAGGAAACGGCCGGCGAGGCGCGTGACGCCAATGACCTGGAAGCTTTCGAGGCCGAGCTGAATCGCTTTCGCCAGCAACTGGAGTCGGACCGGAAAAAGCTCAACGCCGAATGGCAGCAGGTCCGCATGCGTAACGAGGAGCTTGACGAGGCCACGCGCGAGATGGAGATGGAGTTTTCGCGCGAGCGCGCCGAACTGGCCCGCGAGCGCACCCGGCTGGAACGACTCCGCGAAGAAGTTCGCGTCGAGATGGAGCGCATGCAACGCGAATCGGCAGTGCGCGAGAGCCTCGTGAGTGTGCAAAAGTTGCGCGAGCGACTCAACCCACGATGACAGGTCGATGCCTTGCCGACCACGTCAACTGGCAAGGTCCGCGGCCGCTGCACATTGTCAAGACTGCGGGGCGGTCTCGGAAGCCTGGAAGGTCGCCGCACGGTGCGAGCCGTCGCAGAACGGCTTGACCTTCGAATGGCCACAGCGGCACAGAGCGACATTTTCCTTTCCCGCCGGCAGCGGGAACGCGTTTCCGAGGTGATCGACTATCTTGAGTGTGGCGGCCGGAACCACCAGCGGGCCATTTTCCCGGCAACGAATGACGATGTCGCTCATGCATCCTCCTCTTGTCACTCAGCGATTCACTCAGATGTCATACTCGCGAACGGTCGCCGCAAACCAGCGGCTGATCTCTCTGGAGATCTGCGTCAAGAACCGGTTGCGGAATTGCAGGGCGCTGCTGCTGCCGGCATCTTCCGGCCCGGTGGGAGGATATTCGGCGCGATAGGTTTCGTCCATGACCAGTCCCTCCTCGCGCGGCTTGCTCATGTCAAATACCGTCACCGACAGTTCGGTCCGGCCGCGGAGCAACTGCCGGCTCGAGCCGCCTTCATAGAGTGAGAGGTTATTGATCTCGAGACTGATCACGTAGTCGGCATTGAAGTGCTTGCCGATCTCGTGGGCCGAGACCAGCCGGCTGTCGCCATTGCGATTGACAAAGCTGCGCACCTGATAATGCGGGATGATTTTGATGCGGTCGCGATTGTCGTCGTAGCGCTTCTTGAGAGCGGCGGTGAGGCGCTCGCTGAGATCACCATCCACGCCGTGCAGGTCCCCGACAAAATTGCCCTGCGCCGCGAGCGGATGGGCAAAGTAGGCATGAATCACCACGGTCACTTCCTTCTTGTCCGTGGTCAAGGGCAGCTTGGGAGCGATCTTGTCCTCCATCCACGGCATCAGGAGATAGAGCGTGCCCGGATTGCAGCCCATGCTCATGACGGCGCCGACCAGGAAGACGTATAGCCAAGGCGACGGCTTGCCACCCACGATGCCAAGGAACTTCAGCGTCCGTGCCATGTCAATTTCTCCATCGTCAGGCTGAAAAGCCATGTCTAGATCGCCTGCGTCAGCAGCACCACTCCCCAGCGTGCGAACAGCAACAACACCAGCGCGAGCACGCCGAGCACCAGCGCCCGCTCGACGTTACGAACCAGAAGCCAGCGTCCGCGGACGGCGCAGGCAAGAAACCATGGGCCAATGAGTAGCAGCGCGATTGCCAGGAATGTCCCGACAAAATTCGCCCGCAGCGAGTTCACCGGATCGCCATGCGCCAGCAGCGTGAAACTGCTGGTCATGCCGCAAGAGGGACAGGGCAAGCCGGTGACGGCCTTGAAGGTGCAAGGCGGAAACCCCATCTGACGATGCGTTTCCTCGAGCCATACCCGTCCGTCCTTGTAAGGGTTCAGCCGGAAAGCGACGACAAACACCGCCGCCAGCCCGGCCGCAATCAGCACCAAAAGCAGACGGATCCAGCCGCGTATCCTTGAGCCAATGCCACGCCCGGGCGGAAGCCGATTGGCGAGGGCCTCGCCGCCTACGTTCATGATTTCATCCGCTTAAGTTGGGAGGGGGACCATAGCGAGCAACCGTATGGGCCGCAATAGCAATCTCGCCGGCGAATGCGTTGCCTGGGCCGGACGCGGGCGACCCCCGACAAAGAAAAAAGGCAGCGGCGGGATATTCATAAGCCTTTCAGGGAAAAGACGTTACAATTTCCGCGTCTGCCGGGAATTCGTTGCCGGGGTTTCGAGAGGGTGGTGGCAACGCAATGAATCCGGATGAAGGACTTTCACCCCGGCCATTCCCCCGAGAACACCTCGACTGCCGGCCCTTTCATGAACACATGGTTGTCCTTCTCCGACCAGGAAAGCTCGAGATCGCCGCCGGGCAAATGGGCAACGATGTCCCGGACAGTCCTGCCGGCCAGGACGCCCGCGACTGCGACCGCGCAAGCTCCCGTACCACAGGCCAGCGTTTCACCCGAGCCACGCTCCCAGACGCGCATCGTCACCTCGCCGGGACCGTTGACGCGGACGAACTCGACGTTGGTCCGCCGCGGGAACGCCGGATCGACCTCAATCTGCCGGCCAACCCTGTGCACCAGATCGTCGGTTATCTCATCCACGAAGATCACACAATGCGGATTGCCCATGGACACGCACGTTGCCGACAGTTCATGCCGCGGCAGACGGACGTTGACGGGCGGATCGCCGGGCAAGGTCGTCGGAATGCGCTCGGCTTGCAGGATCGGTTCGCCCATGTCCACACGGACCTGCTCGACGAGACCGTTGCGAGTCTCCAGCTCGAGCGTGAGGACGCCGCGGCCGGTCTCGATCGTAAGGCTCGGCTTGCGGGCAATGCCGTGGTCGTGAACATACTTGGCGACGCAGCGAATGCCGTTGCCACACATCTCCGATTCGCTGCCGTCGGCATTGAACATGCGCATGCGTGCATCAGCGCGTTCGGACGGGCAGATCAGGATCAGGCCGTCCGCGCCGACGCCGAAGTGGCGGTCGCTGATCTTGCGGCTGATTCCCGCCGGGTCCCGGGGCGGCGGCTGGCGGAAGCAATCGACATAGACGTAGTCGTTGCCGATGCCTTGCATCTTGGTGAAGCGGAGCATGACGCTGCCTCTCGCAAATCAAAGGATCACCATCACATGAAATATAACCGCGCCGGCCGAGAATACAAGGCGTCCGGCACCACGGCGTTCGACGCCTGATGAACCGCAAGCGGTTCATCGAGCGTCGGAGCAACAGACGCGACACTGCGGCCTGCGCGCGATACTCACGCGCCGGAAGCTCATATCACGCAGATCGCCGACGAGCATCTTGCCCGCCAGCGTCTCGCCGAGGCCGGCGATGATCTTGATGATCTCCATCGCTCCCAGGCTGCCGACGGTCGCGGCCACGGCGCCGAACACCGGAAAGTCGCGTCGCCAGCCGGGCGGTTCCTCCGGATACAGGCAGGCCAGGCACGGCGATTGGCCAGGCAGCACCGTCGTGAGCTGGATCTCCATCTCGTACATGGCGCAATCGACGAGCGCCTTGCCCTGGGCAACAGCGGCGGCGTTCATGAGCAGCCGCTCGCGGAACAGTGGAGCGCAGCAGGCGACGGCATCCACCTGGCCGACCAGCCGCGTCACGTTCTCCGCGCTGATGTTCTCGTCCACCTGCACAACTTCCACCGAGGGATTGAGGTCGTTGAGCTTGCGAGCCGCCTGTGGAAGCCGCGGCCGACCAATGCCAGCATGCGACATGAGAAGTTGCCGGTTGAGGTCGTCCAGCCGCAGATCGCCGGCATGGGCGAGGACCAGGCGGCCGACGCCGGCGGCTGCCAGCGCGTATGCCACCATGCCGCCGACGCCACCGCAGCGCGACACCAGCACAGACGACGCTTTGAGGCGGCGTTGCCCAGTGTCGCCAAAATCCTTCACCCAGAGCTGCCACTGGTAGCGGCCGCGCTCGTCGTCGGTCAAGGGTGGCACTTCCATGCCGCCAGCCATGGGCGGCAAGAGGGTGATCACGTCGCCGTCGCACAGCAGCCTTTCCGTGTCGGTATGCACGAGATCTTCGCCGACAAAGACGAGCAGGGCAGGGGAGAGGAAGCCGCTGATGCCCGCCGGCCCGCGAGCAGCGAGGTTTGCCAGCAGCTTGCCCAACGTGCAGCCGGGCTCGAGGTCGATCTCCTCCGAGGCGATCCCGGCAGCGTGCTTGAGCTGAGCAAGATACTTCACGGTGACACGCATGATGACCTCGGAGCCTCGTCACGCCATTGGCGAATCTGCTTCGCCCGGAATGATGACGCCGTCGCGCAGGTGGAAAATGCAATCGGCCAGCGTCTTCGCCTCTTGCACGTCGTGCGTCACGTGCAGGACGGTAGCCCCGGTATGCGAGCGCACCGTCCGCAAGAGAGCGACCATCTCGCTCTTGGTCTCGCTGTCGAGCGCGGTCAACGGCTCGTCGAGCAGCAGCACCGCTGGCCGAAACGCCAGCGCCCGTCCCAGAGCGACGCGCTGCGCCTCGCCGCCGCTCAAGCCGTGCGGCGTGCGATCCAGGAGCCGCCCTAGCCCCAGCCAGTCGGCCAGTTCCTGCACACGCGCAGCCATGTCCGCCTCGCTCCAGTGGCGAATCCGCAGCGAGAAACACAGGTGCTCGCGGACCGTCAGCGAGGCGAACAGGGCGCGATCCTGCGGCACGTAGCCGACGCCGCGCTCCGCCGGCTTGAGCCGCGTCACGTCCCGGTTCATGAGCAAGATACGGCCGGCAACGACCTTGCGCAAGCCACAGATCGCTTCGAGCAAGGTCGTCTTGCCGCTGCCCGTCTTGCCCATGAGGATGGCGTAGTCGCCGGCAGCTACTTGCAGGCAAGCGCCTGCGAGGGAAAACGGGCCGGAGTTTATCGCGACGTCTTCCAGGCTAATCATGGCTCGGTAGTCACGGCCTCAAGGCTCGATCCAGCGTGCCTTGCGACCCGGCGCGGCGGAGAATGAGCAGCACGGTGACGGCCGCCAGCAACATCAGCAACGACACGGCCGCGGCTGCCTCGATATTACCAATACTGAATTCGAGGAACACCGTCGTCGGCAGCACCTCCGTGCGCATGCGCGTTGTGCCTGAAAAGACCAGGATCGGCCCGAACTCGCCCATGGAGCGCGCCCAGGCCAACGTCGCCGCCGTCAACAGCCCGCGCCTCGCTTCCGGAAAGACCACCTTCCAGAAAGCCTGCGCGCGCGTGCAGCCAAGCGTCAACGCCACCGCCTCGGCACGTGGGCTGATCTGCTCGAAGGTAACGCGCATGGTCCGCACGGCGAAGGCGCAGGCGACAGTGAACTGCGCCAGCACCACGCTCGGCACCTCGAAGGTCACGCCCATGATGTGCCGCTCGAACCAGCGCAACGCACCCACCTGAAACAGCAACAAGAGTGCGAGGCCCACCACCAGCGGCGGCAGCACGATGGGAATGTCCACGACGGCATCGATCCAGCGCTTGCCCGGAAAGTCGAATCTTGCCAGCAGATAGCCAAGCGCGATCGCCACCCACAGCGATAAGAGGGTGGTCAGCGTGCACGACAGCAAGCTCAGGCGGATCGCGTAGCGGATCTCCGGGCTGGCGAGCGCCGCCAGCACGTGCGCCGGCGAGGTGAATGCCGCCTGGGCCACCAAGAGGCCGACGATCAAGATCACGTAGACGCCGCCGAGGATGGCAAAGCAGACGAAGAAGGGCCAGTCGGAGCGGGACACCGGCGAATGTTCAGATTCCTTGACGGTCTCGGCCATGATGCCATCTTAATCCGGCCCAGGCAAGTCGGCGAACTCGAACGGCACCTGAATCTCCACGACGCGTGTCGGCAGTTCCCATTGAAGATTTGCGGGCGCTTCCTCGGCGTGCCTGCCGCGCGTGTGCTCCGCGCCGAAGGTGACCATGAAGGTGTCGTCCTCATGCGTACAGCCGCGCGGAAAGAATGCCCGGCCTGCGGCATCGAGTAGCCGCACGGCACGCATGCGCTCCTGGTCCGACCGGGCCGGCCAGCCGATGTCCGGCGTCTCGCCTTCGCCCCAGGAAGCCAGCTTGACCTGGTAACGCGTGCGTCTGCCGGATTCACTCTTGCCGATGGAGCGAACCGCAAAGTGGGCGCGACCCACGGATTTCACGAGGTTCTTCGCGTCCAGCACGTCCTTCACTTCCCAGACCTGGCTCTTGGTCGCGGCAATCACGTCCAGCGTGCCAGAGACCTTCGTGAGCGTACGCTCGTCCCTGGTCGGAGTGTGGAACATCGCCTTCACGTGCCACATTTGCCGTGCCTTTGAGTCAGGCTCACGCACAAGGGTCTTGGCCTTCAGCTTGCGTCCCTGGCCGACAACCGCGCTGAAGCGAGCTTCTGGCAGCCCACGCGTCCGCAGTTTTGGGTCGGCAAGCACGATGAAATCGACCTCGGTATGCTGGCCGTACGCCGGCTCACCTGCCTCAGCGAGCGACAGGCAGTGCGAAACCCGGCTGGCGACCAGAAAGAACGGTCCGCGAACCAGACCCGGTCCCTGCAGGCGAGGATCGCGGCCTTTGCGCAGGTAAAGCACCCAGCCGCCGGCGTTGTCGCCCGTGTCGCGGGCATCGAGCAGCGCGAAGCTCAGGTTGAGGCGACGCGGCCCATACCGGCTTCTTTCGTGACCTGCCGCATGATGTCCAGAGGCGACGCATCCTTGGCATGCACGGTCACCAGCGTGGGCCCGCCCAGTTCCTCGGACGCCGCATCGGCGCTGACGCGAGGCGGCGGCGCGTGCTGTGGTTGTGCCGTCAGCGTTGCGCCCAGCGCGGCAGCCGCTGCCATCGCCATCATCGTTGCCAGACTTCGTCGCCAAGAATTCGACAAGCTCATGGAGACCCTCCTTGGTCACGGGAGGTGAGAGGATAACTTACCCACGCAAGGCGGGCAATGCCAAGTCACTTGATCTTGACCGTGAACCCCAGCCGCTCGAAACGCATCAGGCTTTCCGGAGCCAGCAATGCATCGAGGAAGCGGCGCATCAGTTGCCGGTTGCCGCTGTCGCGCGCGATGGAGAAGGTCTGCACGGCGACGGCGCCGGGTCGATCGATGTCGATCACGTCGATGTGTTTTTCAATGTTTGCTGGGTTGCTCAGAGCATTGCTGCGGCCGACGATGGCGACGTCGAGATGACCGGCGCACATCTGATTGACCAACGTATGAGCCGCATCGGAATTGATCAGCCTCGGATTCTTCTTCGTGTTGTAGGCGCTCTCGGGAAACTCGGCATGAACCAGCATGTCCCGGACGAGCTTGCCGATGGCCGAGTTGCGCGGATGCGGCAGGCCGATGCGCACATCATCGCGTTTCAGATCGTCGAGAGACTTGATGCCCTTCGGATTGCCCTTGGGGACGATAATCACCAAGCGATTCTCCAGAATGATGCGTGCCGGTTCAAACCACTGCTTCACCATGTCTGCAAAAGAGACGTCGCAGGACAGGTAGGCGTCGGGGAAATACCCAGGCTTGTCGCCGCGGCGAATGCTCTCCATCTGACTGACGAGGATGCCGCAGCCGGCGTAGCTGGTATCGATGCGCACGCCCTCGCGCTCCGAAAATGCCTTGACCACATCGCGCACGCCGGGTTCCAGCATGGCGCCGGCGGAAAGATGCAGCCGCGGCGACACACGCCAGGCGTCAGCGTCGGGCATCGGCTCGAAGTGATACTTGGCAAACACCTGCAAGCCGGCGTCGCCGGCGGTCAGATAACGGGCGAAGCGCAATGCCGTTGCGGGGTTTGCGCTCTTCCGCAGGACACCAATTTCGATGCGCTCGAAAAACGCTTTGGCGTCCGGCAACGGCACAACGACGACGCCGGGGAACTGCTTGCCCACCGCGTCCCAGGCCAGACCGACCGAGTCCGGGTTGGTCTGCACCTGTTGCACAACTTCGTTGACCGTTCCAACCGTCGAGACCCGCGCTCCGCGTCCGGTCCGGCGTCTTTCGAGTTCGCCCCAGATGCCGGCCAACTGGAAGAACCGCCGTCCGACATTCCCGATGGCAGTGCCTTCCGGGTTGCCAAGGAAAACTTTCAGGTCGTCACGTAGCAGGTCCTTCACGCCGGCGACAGGGCTACCCGCGGCCGTGAGCTTTTCTTGCGTCGGCCCGTGCACGACCAGCGCGGGCCGAATGATCGCCACGGGTATGATCTCGGCGACCAAACCCAGCTTCTGTGCGTCGCGCATGAAGCCGCTGTCGGCGGAAATGAACAGGTCGCCGTCGCCGTTCTTTGCCCGAATTCGCGACAGCAAATTACCCGAGCCGTCATAGATGGCCTGCACGTTCACGCCGTATTGATCGAGATAGTCGTGGATGATTTCGTTGACCGGCCGGTTCATGCCGTTGGCACAATAAAGCAGCAAAGTGCCCGATTGATGTCCAGGCCGATCCCATGGGCTCGCCAGCAACGTCACCAGCACCGCGATGGCAAGGAGCGACACAATGCCCAGCGACCAGCCCTCGCCGATGCGGCGATAGAGCTTCGTTAGATGTCGGAATCGCGACATATGATTGACCGTTGTTCGCCGATCGCTTGCGGTCGTCACGCACCGGCCAACGCGCGCGAGTGCGAGAATGCTCAAGCGGTTAGCTTCCCCCCATCTTGCTCAGTTGAGCGGCGTCGATGCGGGTGGTGGGCAGCGATACCGTTCGCTGCGCCACCTCCGCGACACGGGCATCGTGAGTCGCCAGCAACACCGTCCCGCCCTGACGCGCGTGGTCGGCCAGGAAGTCCAGCACGGTCTTGCCGTTCTCGTCGTCGAGGTTGCCCGTGGGTTCATCGGCTAGCAGCAAGCGCGGGCGGTGCAAGAGAGCGCGGGCCAGGGCCGTCCGTTGCCGTTCGCCGGTGCTGAGAGCAGCCGGCACGTGGCGGGCACGATTGCTGAGTCCGAAGATCGAAAGCAACTCATCGGCACGGTCCTGAGCATTGCCCACCGGCCGCACCAGGTTGGCAGCCAGCACGTTGTCGCGGACGTTCAGATAAGGAAGCAAATGAAACTGCTGAAAGACAAAGCCGATGTTCTCGGCCCGGAAATCCGCGCGTGCCTCGGCCGACAGTTGAAAAAGATCACGACCATCGACGATCACCCGGCCAGTGTCCGGGCTCAGCAGTCCGCCGGCAAGCAACAAGAGCGTGGACTTACCGGCGCCGCTCGGGCCGCGAACCGCAACCATCTCGCCGGCAGCGACGTGCAATGAAAAGTCCGCCAGCGCCGTCACCGGGCCCGACGGGCCGGGATAAATCTTGCGAACCTGATGCAACTCGAGCATCTAGTTCTCCCACAGAACCGTTGCCGGGTCCTGCCGAACCGCTTCTCTTGCAGGGAACCAGCTCGCCAGCACACTCAGGAGCAACGTCCCCACGAGGACAAGCAGCAGCATCTCCGGATCGAACAGCGACGAAATCGCGAATCCGGCCTCGCTGAGGATGACGCCGGTGATTGTGCCGACGACGTAGCCAAGCAACGCCCCGAGCAGGCCTGTCAGCACAGCCTTGCCGACGAAAATCGCCATGATCGGCCGGTTCCGCATGCCAAGTGCCCGGAAGATACCGATCTCACTTGCCCGTTCCCGGACATTTTGAAAGGCCAGAAGCCCCATGCCGAGCAGACAACCCAGGAAGACCACGGGTACGAGCACGGCGGCGAGCTCTTCCGTCTGGTCCTTGAGTTCTTGCCGATGTTCTTCCTCGCGTTTGATGGCCTGGCGTGCCTCGCGGGCAGCGCGATTGCGGGCCTCGGCACGCGCCTGGGCTTGCGGTCCCAGCTCGATGATCTGCGTATCCGGCAGGATGGACGAAATCTCCGAGTGGATACGCGCCAGCCGATCCGCCTCGCAATTGCATTCCAGGGCAAGAATCTCGCTAATCTGACCGGGCCGTTGCAGGATCTTCTGCGCCTCGCCCAGGTTGATCCACAAGGCGATGTCTTCCTCGCGGACTCCGGTCGCGGCCTGCAACTTGTGGACAGTCAAATAGGCGGTGGGCAGCTTCCTGATGATCTCGGCCTCACCCTCTCGAACGCGGCGCGAAAGGGTGAGCGCGATCTTGTCGCCGCGAGCGATGCCGAGGCTACGATGCAGCTCGTGGCCGACAACAACGGTCCCCGGCGGTACAGCGTCGCGCAGCGGCTTCTTCTCCTGCCTCTTGAAAATGGCCAGCTCGCCGCGTGTACCCTTGACGAGGATGGGTCGCCCCTTCTCCTCCCAGGTGACGCGCTCGCGGAGGATGGGCAGAACATGGTTGATGGTGGCGACGCCCGATTTGGCGAGTCGATCGGCATATTCCTCCGGCATGAAGACAGCAACGTCCTCGTCGGCATGCCAGCTTGCCAGGTCCAACCCCTTCGGCAAGATGTGCAGGTTGAAGCCAAGCTGGAGGGTGATCTTGCGATAGTCGTCTTCCAGCGCTTTCATCGCAGCGCGCGTCTGGGCCTCCTTGGCAGCGATGATTTCCTCGGTTCGCCGATCGTGCCGGCTCAAGATTGCGACGAACGCCACCAGGCACGCAATCGCGATGGTGACGGTGAACACGCTCATCGCGAAATTGAGCTTGCGGTAGGCAATTTCATGTAGAATTAGCCGGCCAATCGTCATGGCTGCCGTACCTGGGTTCTTCTCAAAGCTCGACGGCGTGCCAGCAGGGCCAGAATTGCGACGGCGCCAAGCAGGGCCAGCGTTGTGTTGCGCACGAGCGGCATCGAGCCAGCGCTCGCGGGCGGCGCATGCGGCGTCAGGTCAATCGCCCGAGTTGCGACGTGCAGAGATTCCGGATCCGTGCCCGTCTCCCAGTCTGCCGTGATCAGCAGGTCGACGCCTGGATTGAGGCGTTTGACTTCGCACGAGCAGGCGCCGGTCAAGAACGCGGCCGATTCACCGATGTTTCGCTCAGTGATCCCTTTACCCACGAGCGCGTGCAGAACGATTCCTCGACCAAAGACGGGAAATACCATCGGCTCGCGGCGCTCATGCAGTCCCTCTTCCGTCTGGAGCAGCATGCGCACGAGCATGTCCTCGGCGGCATCGGCCCGCGAGACGGAGAGGACGGAGAATTCCAGCCGCACTTTCGGTCCGCGCGGATTGAGCAACTTATCCTGCGGCGCCGTGGTGATGTCCGGGAGCTTCAGACTCCGTTCCAGCTTCACGAGGCCTGCCTTGAGCGTCGCAAGCGCGGCGGAGTCCTTCTTTGGGTCACCCGACTCCAGCAAGAGCCACACCGCGGATGTGCCGGCCCAGATTTGCTTGGCGATTCTTCGGCGAGCCGGCGAATCGAGGATGCTGCGCACAGTCTCGCCGCTGAATGCACCAGTCCAGATCGGCGCGGCAATGTCGGCGGCATCGGGAAAGCGTAATACCAGGCAGGGCCGGGGCGCCTGTTTCGCGAGCTTGTCCCAGGCGCCATCGTGCTTCCTGGAGAGGTCGACTCGAGTCAGGTTGACGTTCGCCGGACAATCCGGACGATCTGTGTATTCTTGCAACTTCTCGAGCAAGCGCCTGTCCTCCTCGGCGAGCGGTTCATCGTGCAGCAGGACAAGCTCATAGCGATCCGGTCTCCAGCGATCGAGCGCAAACCGGAAGACCGGTATGTTGCAAGCGCCCGCGACCGCGATACCAAGAAACACGACGGCACTAACCATCAAGAGACGTGAGGCAGAATCTGGCAAGCGCGGTTTCATGATGGTCCTGCACGAACGTTGGCTCTTCTGGCTTTTCGGAGCGGAGAGCCGTGCTACATCGTTCAACGCTCTTCGGCGATGATTTCGACGCCACATAGAATTGTAGCCGCATCCGGAGTGGTCGAGGTAGGCGAAAGGCGAATCACAAGGTTACCCTCTACGGCAATGCCGGCGAATTCCTTGACCAGCGCGCGATTCGGGCCGCCGGCCTCCTTGACGATGTCAAGGTCGACGACCTTCTGGTCCTGCACCTGAAGATCAATGAGTCGTTCTCCGGGCTGCAAGTTGTCCGGCTCCACGAAGTGCAGGCGCACCGTGAACTTTCGAACGTCATCTTTCAAATCGTTGAGGCCGATACTGATCGACGACAGGCCGCGGGCACCTGAAGAGGCCACCCAGCTCTGCTTGCCATGCACGCGCGACGAATGCTGCCGAAACCATTCTGGTTGCTCTGGAATGGTCTTGATGGGCACGGTCGGGGAGTAGCCTCCGGTGCTGGGGTATTCAATCCACAACGTGCCGTTGTCGGCTCGGCGATCCCCCGGCGCGCCGAGGTTGATGCCCAAGCGCCGAATGGGCCCCTTGATCGACTTGGTTCCGAAGTAGGTCCACAACTCAGCCTCCGGCATGTGCACCAGCGCCAGCGACGTTTGATTCTGATAGCTGCAAGTGCATGTCCGTGTATAGTCAGGCGCATTGAGCAGTCCGCCGGCAACGATGAGATTATTGGTGCAACTCGAGCGAAAGCCGCCAACGTTGGCGGTGCCACCGTCGTTACACAGATCATAGAAGCCGGCTGCACCGGAACGAAACGTCAGCAAGTGTTGCGACGCCGCCGGCGTGTTGCAGCCATAGGTTCGCAGCCATTCCCACGGAACCGGGGTACCCGAGACGGGGTCGAGCCGCGTCTTGACCTTGCCGGAGAGCAGGTCGCAGGCGCCCTGACCTTGCAGGATGGTGTCGCCATGAATCATGGCGGGGCCGACAAGCGCCTTGTCGAACCACAGCACCTTGCCGTCGGCTGCGCGGAAAGCGCGCATGCCGCGCGGTTCGTCGGAGATGGTGTCGCGGGCCACACGGCCGGCCTCCACCAGCACATCGTGCTTGGCCGAGTAACTCAGCCAGGTCCCGAAAACGCCTTCTTCCGTGGCCCAAAGACGCTTGCCGGTCTTGAGATCGAAGGCGGTCAGCCTGGCTTCGTGATCCGGTTCCTCGCCGCGACGATTGAGTCGCGCCAGTTGCGGACCGGAGAGGCGGTCGATGGCGTACAACCGGCCGCCGCCGACACAGATGCCATTGTGTCGGAAGCCGTCGCGGGCCGAGGCCATCCACGATACCTTGCCGGTGCGCCGATCCATGACGACCAGATGCTTGCTCGAGGATAAATTGTCGTTGGCGCCTCGCGCGGCCTTGCCAAGCAGCTTGCCAAGGCCCAGATCGTTCAGGTCGTCATCGCCGTTGTTCTTTTTCTTCTTGGTATTCTTGTCCGGCACGTCCACGAGCGGATCAGCACCGCCAATGAGATACTCGCCGACCACATTTAGATAGCCCCAGCGCGGCGATTCCTTCATGCCATCAAGCAGCGGCAGGCGAAACTCGGCGACTGGTTTGCCGGTGTCCGGATCGAGCCGAAGACAGGTCCTGTCCAGCGCAACATAAATGCCGTCGCTCATGGAGATGTAGTTGGTGCCGCTCGAGTTCGCGCCGGGCTGATGGGCCAGGTTGTTGAAGAATGAACCGACACCGGGCAGTTGAATCTGCCAGAGCAGCCGGCCAGTGTAGGCATCCAGTGCCCGCAAGAAATGCACGCCCTCGACAATGACGCGGCCGTCAATGACCTGTGGCTGCGGACCGTGGCCATGGCGCGGCAGAACGCCGTCGTTGCCCGAACCACCGAACCAGAGAATGCCAAGCGGAGCCTTGACGAGCCGGTCGGGGGACACACGGGTGTTGGCGGCATCGGCATGCTCGTGCGTCCAGTTGCCCGCGCCGGGCAACGGTCCCGCACGGACCAGACAGGGCAAGCCGTCCAACTCAGCGATCTTGACGTTGGCGAACTCGTCACCCCTGGTGGGAACCAGTTTTTCCAAGGAACCGGCGGAGCCCCTGGTAAAGAAAGCCCGGCTGCCGTAGGGCCTCATCGCCTGGACAATTAACGCAATCGACTTCGCATCCGCGTCCAAGGTGACCACCGCAAGGCTCGCGAGGTACGGCGGCATCTCGAAAGTCCCAGGATCAGCCTGATAAACGACGGCCCGCGTGCCGTACAGATCCGAAGCCGACAGATTCTCCCATAGTGAATGTGTTGCATCCTTGTCGGCATCGACGACGATCACGTGAAAATCACTCTGCTTGATCAGTTCCATGACCAGGTCTGCGTCAGCGGCGCCCCAGACGACGGCGAAACCGGCCCGCGACCCGGTTGCAGCGAGCAGCTTGCCAACCCGTGCTGCCGCCGCATCGGCCGTGCGCACGGTGCGCGCCAGCTTGGGCCGATGGAGCACGACAACGCGCTCGTCCGCGCCGAAGCAATAAATCCGGCCTTCGAGCGTGACCGCGAACAAACGATCATCGGCAGCCAGCAACCGGGCAACGGTCCCTTGCACTTCCATCGACCAGACCACGCCGTTGCCCCTCACGCCGACATCGATGGCCAGTACATTGTTGCCGGCCGCCGCGTAGAGTCGACCTCCGGCCTTGATGAGTTCCTGCACCGGCGGGGTCTTGCAGGAAGTCAGCTCGTCCATGTGCCAGCGGGTCACCTGGGTTTTCTCGCCCTTGCGATCGACGGTGTCCTCCGTCCTGTGAGCGGCCGACTTGAGGTCAAAGGCCCGGCAGGCACCGGCGACATGTGTGTACAGCGTGTCGCCATCGATCACGGCACGGGCCTTGTCCGCAGGCGTCCCGCTGCCGCTTGCCAGCTGGTTCAGCTCGCCCTGGTGCTTGGCGTCCTTCAGGTCGAAAACGGAGCCGGCGTTGAAGAAGAGGCTCATGCCGGCGGCAACTTCATGCCCGCCGCGACGGCCATTCTCCGCAAGCAGTAACTGCAGAAGTTTGCCCGTCTTGCGATCGTACACCGCCGGCACCGAGCGGCCGCCGGGGATGAGTAATCGATCACCGGCGACCACCAGGTGGCCCTGAGGCGCCACGCCCGCAAAGGAATCCGCATAGTGCGGCTGCTTGATGAATAGCGCCCCGTCGCCGTCATTGGTCCAGCGCACGCGGCCGGTTCGAGCATCGAGTGCATGGATGAACGTGCCCATGAACGGCCAGATGCTGGCGGCAAAGTAGACGGTATCGTCGGCGACGACGGGCGCGCCGCGCGCCGGCCAGGTGGAGATCAGCCGCTCATTGCCGAGGATCTTGCGATCCGACGGCCCGCCGCGAAACCGCCACAGCCGCTTGCCCGTTGCCGCCTCCAGGCAATACAGGTAGCCATCATCCGAGCAGACAAAGAGCCGGGTCTCCCAGGCGACCGGCGCAAAGCGGACCGGGCCGCCCAGGCACACGCGCCAGATCGGCTCGCCGCTGCGCGTGTCGAGCGCCGTGACGCTATCGTCGCGCGACGACCCGAAGATAAGCAACCTGCCGACAACAACGGGTTCGTAGCATGCGTCGAACTGCATGCGCGGCTGATCGGGCCAGGCCGGCTTCAGAGCCGGCAACTCGCGGACCCAGTGGGCATGCAGCTTGTCGGGAAGCGGCGTCGGCGAGGCAGCGCCGCGGTACGCATCGTGCCGCCACATGGGCCAGTCGGCGGCGCGTGCCCGCGCCCCGGACGCAACTGCGATCAGCAGGCCTGCCAGAAGGGTGGACAGCCGGCGAATATGCATGAATCGTCCCCGAAAACAAAGCAAGTCGGCGCAAGTCAGGTGGGAGTTTCGTCAGGCGGCACGCACGCCGCCCATTCTCTTTTACCCAGCCTATCGCCGCAGGTTTCGCAAGGCAAGACGGAACGGCCGCTGACTTCGTGAAAGCGGTTCACAAATCTCCCCGCTTCGGAATGAAATGCCTGTGCCCGGAGCGCCAGAGCGCCAGCGTGGGCGCACGTGGCGTCTCGGCAACGCTGGTCGCGCTCATTGCCTGCGACTCACATCTGCCAGTACCATATGGGCATGCATATCGACCTCAACAGCGACCTGGGCGAGGGCTGCGGGCACGATGAGGAGTTGCTGCCGCTGCTCACATCCGCCAATATTTGCTGCGGCTTCCACGCCGGCAATCCGGACACGGCCTGGCAAACGCTTGCCGCCGCGGCCCGGCTTGGCGTTGTCGTCGGAGCGCATCCGGGCTTTCCGGACCGCGAGCATTTCGGCCGCCGCGAGATCGACATGCCCGAGGACAAGGTCTATCGCGAATGCCTGTACCAGGTCGGTGCTCTGGTCGCGCTGGCGCTGGCCGTGGGTCAACCGCTGCGCTACCTCAAGCCACATGGGGCGCTCTATAACATGGCGGGCCGCAACGATCGCTATGCCCGGCCCATCGTCGCAGTTGCACAACGCTTGTCGTTGCCGTTGGTGGGCTTGCCTGGTTCGCGCATGGAGGCGATGGCCGCCGGACACTGCCAGTTCGTTGCCGAGGGCTTCGCCGATCGCCGCTATCTGCCGGATGGCTCCCTGGGGCCGCGTTCCCGGCCGGATTCCATGATCGACAATCCGGCCGAGGCCGTGGACCAGGTCATGCGCTTCATCGACGAGGGTCGCATCCAGACCATCTGCGTGCACGGCGACAATCCGCAGGCGCTCGCCTTCGTCCGCGGGCTGCGACAAGCGCTGGTCGATCGGGGCGTGACATTGCGGGCCTTCGCATGAGTCTACGCGTGCTGGAACCGGGCCTGTGCTCGCTGCTGGTGGACCAGGGCCGGCTCGGCCACCGCAATCTCGGCGTGCCGCTCGGCGGCGCCGCCGACCGCTGGTCGCTGACCTTGGGCAACGCTCTGGTTGGCAATCTGCCGGACGCGCTGGCTCTGGAAATCTCGCTCGCCGGGCCTTCATTGCGTGCTGAGGGACAAGTCGCCTGCGTCCTCTGCGGTGCTCCCTTCTCGATGATGTGCAACGACCGCTATCGGGTAGTGGGCACGACCTTCACGCTCCAGGCTGGGGACGAATTGACGATCGGCGGCACGACGACCGGCATGCGTGCTTATCTCTGCGTTCGCGGCGGGTTCACGGCGCCGGCCATACTCGGCAGTCGCTCCTCACTCGAGCCGATCAGGGCGGGGGCGGAGTTGCCGTGCCTGGCCGGGCGAATCCACGGGCGGTTCTTGCGCGACTTGCCATTCGCTTCTCCCACGGTCTTGCGTGTTCTCCCCGGCCTGCAAGCTGACTGGTTTGACATGGCCGAGTTCCTGTTGCAAGAGTATACCGTCACGCCGGCGAGCAATCGCATGGGCCTCCGCCTGGACGCGACACCGTTGACCTTTAACGATCCGGGCCGGGAGATGTCGTCGGAGCCGGTTTCGCCCGGAGCGGTGCAGGTGACGCGCGACGGCCGCTGCATCTTGCTGGGCGTCGATGGCCAGACCATCGGCGGCTATCCCAAGATCGCCCACGTCATTCAGGCCGACCTCGACGCCGTCGGGCAACTGCGCCCCGGCGACCACTTTCGCTTCGTGCGCGTGGACCTGGCCGAGGCCCGCCGAGCCTACCTGAAACGCTGCGCCGATCTCGACGATTGGGTGAAACGGCTGCGCACCAGCCTCGAGGGCTGGCGTGGCCTTTCACCCGTGAATATGTAAATTGACGAAACCACGGGTGCCATGCTCACGGCTTTGCGTGAGCATGGCGATCAGCGTGTCCGCATGCATCATAACTTTCAGGCGACATGTCTAGCCATACTCACGCAAAGCCGTGAGCATGGCACACCTGTTTGCCACATGCACCATCCACCATGACCAAGGTTCTCATTGCTCCGGCGACCCTGGCCGGGCTCGACATTTCGTACCTGAAAGTGTTGGCCGACGCCGGCTTTCAGCCACGGTTTCCGCCGCATGCCCATCAGCTAACCGAGGATGAATTGCTGGAACAGCTCGACGGCGTGGCCGCATCGCTGGCCGGCTCGGAGCCGTACACCCGGCGCGTCCTCAAGGCGCATCCGCAGTTGCGCGTCGTCGCCCGCGCCGGCGTGGGCTACGACGCCGTCGATGTGGCGGCCGCGACGGAGCAGGGCGTCGCCGTCTGCATCGCCCCGGGCACCAATCAGGAATCGGTCGCCGAGCACACCTTTGTGCTGATCCTGGCGCTGGCGAAAAGATTGATTTCGCAGCACAGCGGGACATGCAACGGTCTCTGGCCGCGACAATCGAACTTGCCGTTGCGGGGCCGGGTGCTCGGCATCGCCGGCCTGGGCCGTATCGGCAAGGCGGTGGCCATCCGCGGCGCCGCCTTCAACATGAAGCTCATCGCCTTCGAGCCGTTCCCGGATCTCGCCTTCGCCAAGCAGTACAACATCGAGCTGGTCCCGTGGGACCGACTGCTGGCCGAATCAGACTATCTCACCTTGCACATGCCGCTGACGCCGGAGTCGCGCTACCTCATCAACAAGACCAGCCTGGCGAAAATGAAGCCGTCGGCGTACCTCATCAACACGGCTCGCGGCGGCCTGGTTTGCGAGGCCGATCTGCTGGAGGCGCTGCAGGCGGAGCGCCTCGCCGGCGTTGGCCTCGACGTCTTCGAGGACGAACCGCCGCCGGTGAAGCATCCGCTGTTCGCGCTGGACAATTGCGTGTACACGCCGCACGCCGCCGGCGTGGACACGCAATCGCGCGACGACATGGCGCTGTCCGCGGCGCGGACCATCGTGGCTTTGAGCCGCGGGGAATGGCCGGCGGAGGCGGTCGTCAATCCGGAGGTGAAGGCCAAGTTCCGCTGGTGACATCGCCGTAGCCGCAAGCTGCCAGCTTGCGAGCTTGAATCCGCGAGCGCGAAACGTCATTGCGAGGGGCTGACAAGCTGGCAGCTTGTCGCCACGGAGGTGGACCATGTTTCGCATCCTTACGCTCGTTCTTTTCCTCATCCCGTCCTTCGCCGTTGCCGACGAGCCGGTCAAGAAACGCCCCATCACCGTCGAGGACCTCTGGAAGGTCAAACGTCTCGGCCCGCCGAGCATCTCGCCGGATGGCAAGCAAGTCGTCGTCGAGGTCACGACCTACTCGATGAAGAAGAACGATAGCACGTCGAACCTGTGGGTGCTGTCCACGGATGGCAAGAAGCAGACGCAGCTCACCAACACGGCCGGCAAGAACTCCAGTCCGAAATGGTCGCCGGATGGCAACTGGATCGCTTTTCTGAGCAAACGCGGCAGCGATGCCGTCGCGCAGCTCTACGTCATCTCCCCGGCCGGCGGCGAAGCGCGGCGGGTGACGAACATGCCGATGGCCCCGTCCGGCGTGAAGTGGTCGGCCGACAACAAGACGCTCTATACCGTCGCCTCCGTGTGGCCGGACACGCCCGACGATGAGAGCTATCGCAAGAAGGAGAAAGCGCAGAAGGACAACCCGGTGAAGGCGTTGGTGATCGACGATGCCGTCTATCGCTACTGGGATCGCTGGATCGCGGACGGCAAGAAGCCGACGATCTTCGCGGTGGATGTCGCCACCGGCAAGCATCGCGACCTGCTGGCCGGCACGGGCAAGCACCTGCCGCCGCTATCGCCGTCCGTCGCCGACTTCGATGTGTCTCCCGACGGCAAGGAACTCTGCTTCGTCGCCGATTCCGCCAAGGACCCCGGCACCGACACGAACCTCGACCTGTACACGCTGCCGCTCGACAAGAAGGGCAAGCCGCGCAGCATCACCGCGGACAACACGGCCAACGACACGCATCCGGTGTACAGCCCGGATGGCAAGTATCTCGCGTTCCTGCGGCAGACGATCAAGTTCTTTTACGCGGATCGGCAGCGGTTGATAGTGATGGATCGAGAAAGCGGCAAGAGCAAGGTATATACATCCAAACTTGATCGATCTTGCAGCCATCCACAATGGCTTCCCAAATCGTTGACAGAGTCGAAGGAGCCATGGTTCGTAGTTGAAACCGAAGACAAAGGACGACTGAGATTCTACATGTGTGCTGGCCAAGCAAGTTCGCCGATGTTATTGGATGACTTTAGCGCTTCCGGCCGATCAATGGCCATCGCTCGGGGTACGACTTTCGGCGACCCGCTGTTTCTCCAGTCAAGCTTTAACCTGCCGCCGACGCTTTTCACGCTCGCTCCCGAAGGAAAAAGTGGCCAGCTCAGCCACTTCAACGACGACCTCGTCTCGCGCTGGCAGCTCGGCAAGGTCGAGGAGCGTTACTTCAAGGGCGCCGACGATGAAGACGTGCACATGTGGATCGTGTATCCGCCGAGTTTCGATCCGAAGAAGAAATGGCCGCTGGTGCAGGTGGTGCATGGCGGGCCGCACAACGGCATCATGACGGACTTCAGCTTTCGCTGGAACCTGCAGCTCTGGGCAGCGCAGGGCTGGGTAATCGGCTGCGTGAACTTTCACGGCTCGTCCGGCTTCGGGCAGAAATTCGCCGATTCGATCACCGGCGACTACGCCACCAAGCCGACCATCGACATCATGAAGGCCACCGACTGGTTCGAGCAGCAGCCGTGGATCGACAAGAGCCGCATCGCGACGGCCGGCGCCAGCTACGGCGGTTTCATGATGGCCTGGCTCAACGGGCACACCGAACGGTTCAAGGCCATGGTCTGCCACGCCGGCGTGTTCAGCTACCACACGCAGATGGCCTCCGACGTGGTCCGCGGCCGCGAACGCGCCTTAGGCGCCTTCCCCTGGACCGACATCAGCCGCATCGACAAGGTCTCGCCGCAACGTTACTCGAAGAACATGAAGACGCCGACTCTCATTCTGCATGGCGAGAAAGACTTCCGCGTCCCGGTGGCCCACGGCCTGGAGTACTACAACACGCTGCGGCAAAAAGGCGTGCCGACGCGGCTCGTTTACTTCCCGGATGAGAATCACTGGATCTTGAAGCCGCAGAATTCAAGGTTGTGGCATCGCGAGGTGTTCGGCTGGCTGGAGAGGTACATCGGCACGGGGCCGACGAAATAATCCCACAATCGGTCGTAGATTCAACCGCTTGCGGTTTCGCGCTCAGGCGCGCGCCAGTGCGCGAAACCGCAAGCGGTTGACTCTACCCCTGGCTGAGTTCGCGGCGGATCCGCGCGCCGTGCTCATCCAGTTCCGGGGCGGGGCGGCGCGTCGTTGTCTCTTCCACGCCGCTCACCTTGATGGGGTTGCCCGGCATCGTCAGCCCGCCCGCTTCGACGAGCATGTTGCGGGCGCGCACCTGCGGGCTCGCCAGCGAATCGGCGATGTTGTTGATCGGGCACGAAGGCACGCCGGCCAGCTCGAGCTCTGTCAGCCAGTGCTCGGCCGGCTTGTGCTTCAGCACTTCCTCGATGGCGTCCTTCAGCGCGTCGATATTCACCAGCCGGCTCCGGTTGCTCTGGAAACGTGGGTCGCCCGCCAGCTCGGGCCGGCCCAGCGCCTGACAGAGCCGGCGGAACAGGCTGTCGTTGCCGATGCCGACGATGATGGCGCGATCCGCGGTCGTGAAGCTCTCGAACGGCGCGATCGACGGATGCCGGTTGCCCATCGGTCCGGGGATGACGCCGGTGGTTGCGTAGCGCATGACGGCGCTTTCCAGGATGGCGATCTGGCCGTCGAGCATGGCGACATCGATCTTCGTTCCCAGGCCGGTGCGTTCGCGCTGAAAGAGGGCGGCGTTGATGCCGGCCAGGCAGAAGAGTCCGCCGGTGATGTCGCCGATGGAGGTGCCGGCCTTGGTGGGCGGCGAGCCGGGTTGCCCGGTGACGCTCATCAGGCCGCCGAGCGCCTGCACGATGAGGTCGTAGGCCGGCTTCTCGCGCCACGGGCCGGTGTGCCCGAAGCCGGAGATGGCGGCGTAGATCAAGCGCGGCTGGATCGTCTTCAACATCTCGTAGCCCAGGCCGAGCTTCTCCATGGTGCCGGGGCGAAAGTTTTCGGCCAGCACATCGGCGCGGCGGACCAGGCCCAGGAACACCGCCTTGTCGGCGGCGTCCTTGAGGTTCAGGGCGATGCTCTCCTTGCCGCGATTGAGCGACATGAAGTAGGCAGACTTGCCTTGGAAGAACGGCTCGAACTGGCGGGAGTCGTCGCCGCCGTCGGGGTTCTCGACCTTGATGACGCGCGCGCCTAGCTCGGCAAGCATCATCGTGCAATAGGGGCCAGCCAGCACCCGCGTCAGGTCCACGACGGTCACTCCGGTCAAAGGCCCGGCCATGCGTCCTCCAGGGTGTTTTTGTTCAGATCCCACCAAAAATGTTACGACCAACTCGCAAAATGCAAGGTAGAGTTGCATTGTACCCGTCCAGCGGAGATTCAAGTACGAGGTCAAAGACGATGTTGCTGCGTAGATGGCTGGCGAACCTGGCGCACGTCCTGATGCTGGCCTCGGTGTTTGTGGTCGTCCTTGGCGGATCGGCGCTGCTTGTCGCCTTGCTGCTGTCCTGGTTTCGCGACAGCCCGGCCACGGCCGCCGAAAACCTGTACAGCGGCCTGGTGTGCGGCCTGATCGCCTGGTTATTCATCGCGGTGTTTCATCTGCGCCGCGACACCATACGTCTGCCCTTCGTGGACCAAGCATCGTTCGTCAAGCTCCTGCAAGAAGTGCTGGCGGAATTCGGTTACGAGCGGCACGGCGATGCCGCCGTGTCGTGGTACAAGCCATCGTTTCGTTCCTTTCTGCTGGGCGGACGCGTGCGCTTCGAAGTGAAGGGCAACGAGGCGGTGCTGGCAGGACCGCGGTATTGCCTGGAGCTGTTGAAACACGGATTGCGGATCCGAACGCAACTGGGGAAGGTGCAACAGGCCATCCGCGAGAGCCGCCGGCGGCAGGGCGAACGTCTGCTCAGCCGCGTGCAACTGGCCGTGCGCGTGCCGGTGGCGTCATGGTCCGACATCGAGCAGCACGTAGTCAAGCCGTTGAGCCGCGAGGGAGACGTGATCTGTGAGCTGAACGTGCTGGTCCGCAATGATGCCGGTATTCGCGAGAACATAATCGAATGTCAGATCCGTTCCTGGCTGGCCAGCCAGGAAATCGGCCACGAAGTGCACAAGGATTACTTGCAGCGCGACGAGAGCTCGCAACGCAATCCACAACTGTCAGTGCCGGAGGCGGCCTGCACTTAAGTGGTCGATCGCGGAGCGGATGCCGGCGACGACCGGCCAAGCCGTCGAGTAGAATCGAGGGGATGAAGGGCACGCGTCAACTCGACTCACCATGGCTCCATCCGCGAGCCGCTTATGTCCACATCCCTTTCTGCCTGCAGCATTGCAGCTATTGCGACTTCGCCGTGGTCGCTGGTCGCGATGAGCGCATCGACGAGTATCTCGACGCGCTGGGTTGCGAACTGCGTGGCTTGCAAGAGCCGCATCCCGTCGCAACGCTGTTCGTGGGCGGGGGCACGCCGACGCACCTGAACTGTGTCCAGCTTGAACGCCTGCTTGACCTGCTTGCCACCTGGCTGCCGCTCGAGCCAGGCCATGAATACACGGTTGAAGCCAATCCGGAGACGCTGACCGACGACAGGATCGCGTTGCTGGCAAGCCACGCGGTGACGCGGCTCAGCCTGGGCGCGCAATCCTTTTCCGCGCGCGTCTTGACGGCCTTGACGCGCAGCCATCATGCCGCCGACATCCGCCGCTCGGTGACTCGTGCCCGGGAACGCATCGACACTGTTTCCCTCGACCTGATCTTCGGCGTTCCCGGGACGACGCTGGCGGACTGGCGCCAGGACCTCGACGAGACGCTGTCCCTCGGCATCGGGCACGTTTCCACTTACGGGTTGACCTACGAGAAAGGGACGCTGCTATGGAAGCAGAAGCGCGACGGCCAGGTACATGCGCTCGATGAGCAGACTGAATTGACCATGTACGAGCACAGCATGGACCGATTGCAGTCGGCCGGCTTCGAGCACTACGAGATTTCCAGCTTCGCCCGGCCGGGGCGACGCTGCCGGCACAACCAGGTCTACTGGGCCAATCACGCCTACCTGGGCTTCGGCCTCGGAGCCGCACGCTATGTGAACGGCACGCGCGAGGTCAATACTCGCGATCTGGCAACGTATCTGGATCGCTGCCGTAGCGGCCGGTCGCCCACCATGCAGTCGGAGACCTTGTCGCCGCTGGACCGAGCCCGCGAAACGCTTACCGTGCAGCTTCGGCGTGCCGAAGGCATCGAGCGCATGTCGTTTCACGCCCAGACTGGCTTCGACCTGGACGAACTCGCCGGCGCCACGATCCGCAGACTGGTCGAGCTTGCGCTGCTGGCCGACAACGGCATCTCTGTTCGCCTGACGCGTCGCGGCAAGTGCGTGGCCGACTCGCTGACTCTGGAGTTTCTCAAATGAATCTCCAGGAACTGCCTTACCAGCTGAAGATGGCGCCGAAGCTGACACCGTGGGCCCAGAAGGTGGACTGGTTCAGCAATGGCCGCGGGTTGGCGAGAGGGCCGACGCGGTTCTGGTTTGGCAACAGGCCGGTATCGATGCGACCGTCGACCTGCTCGCCGACGCGCATCACGGTGTTGAGGTAAAGAAACTCGTAGCCGATGAACAGCTTGAGCCGGTCGGTCGCGTTCCAGCCGACCTTGACTCCGAGATCGGGCATGATGCCGAACTCGTTACGCGAGTAGTTGCTGATGTTACTGCTGAGGGCATGCAAACCGCCAGCCTGGCCGTTGGCGTCGCTGATGCCGTTGATACTCAACGACTGCGAGACATTGCCCACGCCAAGCTTGAAGAACCCGCCGACGGTCCAGTAGCGCAGGAAGTTCCAGTTAAACTCGGCTCCCGCCTGGATGGCGTTGAAGCTGTTGCTGGTCGCGAACTGGTCGAGCGTGCGAATCGTGCCGAAGCTGGGCAATCGAGCAGCGCCGCCCCTGGACTGGTTGTAAATGCTCAATGACTCATTCAGGCTCAGGTTGCGGTAACCGAGAATGCAGTCCACCCACAGCAGTGGCCCCTGATACCACTTGTAGCGGCCATTGACTTCGATGCCCCAGAACTCGCTCGTCGAGGTGGCGGCAAAACTGCCGTTGGTCAGGGTCAAGAGCGGAGTCGTGTTGTTGCCTAGCGGCACGAACATGGTGCCGTTAGCGCCAAAGTTAGCGGTGCGCCGGCCGAAGAACGTGCCGATGACCTCGACGCCCACGTCGGGATAGCACGGACACCAGCAGCCCAGTGTGAAGCGCCCGCCGTTGCGTCCCGGACTGGCGAGCTGGTTGTTGCCATAGAGGACGGTGCTGTTGAGATTGTTCAGGTTGCCCGTGGTCAGCAACGGCGTGACGTTGTCCTGGCGGATAGTCCAGAGCAGGTACTCGGCGCTGGCGTAGAAGAAGTTTCGCGGTCCGACGCCGCCGAGAAAGAACGGATACGCCGGTCCGCCGAGGCCATCGCCGGACAGGCCGTCATCCAGCGGCAGGATCAGGCCGTCCGCCGGGGAAGGCAGGGGAGTGGGCGCAGTCGGAATCTCTTCGAGCGGCTCTTGCGTGTCCTTGGTTGAAGGCTTGCCGTTCCGGGTGCCAGATGACGAGCCGCTGCCCTGCGCGCCTTTGTCCTGTGCCGTGCCGGCAATCACTGGGCCACTGGGCAAGGGCGAGGCATGGCGAATTTCCTGGCGATTTTCCTCGCCGCCGCGCGTGCGTGCGACGGGCACTGGCCGGAAATCGATGGGTGTGACGCCGGACGCAGCGGGTCTCTGGTCGGCTACCGGCAAGGCCACGGGCCGAGCCAGCGAGACACCACGACTGGTCGAGCCCGCTGCCGAGGAGCCGCCCTGCGCGGCGGCCTGCTGGGCGCGCGGCGCCGCCGGCCGCCACTGGATCTCCTCTGCCCAGAGCGGCGACATCAACCCCGCGAGTGACAGCAATATGGCAGTCTTCGCTCTCATGCAGCACCTTCCTTGGCT
The DNA here is from genome assembly GCA_016873095.1 of Planctomycetota bacterium. GTDB lineage: Bacteria > Planctomycetota > Planctomycetia > Gemmatales > Gemmataceae > VGYC01. Next base: position 32,053 of record VGYC01000055.1, read on the forward strand.
GAAGCGCGGCAACATCCAGCGGCAGGATTCCAAATCCAGCCGGCGACGAATGACAAGCGGCGCCAGGATCGCCCATCCGGCTCCACATGATGCTCCACCCTTCACTTCGGCCAGACCGAATCGTGCGGGGCAATCGTTCGCCGGGGACATGATCGAAATTGGCAAGTGAGAGAAGCTACAATGCCGCAGTTTCCGACAATCGCCAGGAAGATCAAGATGGGCAAGACGTGAAATGCGACCGCGACGGCTAAAGCCGCCGGATTGCGAACGCTTGATGGGATCCCGAGAAAACAAACAACCCGCGCGGTTGACCCTCGCGGGTTGAATGGTTGTACCTGCCGGCGCGGTTTTACCAGTAGTAGAGCGCCCCGAAATTGACGCCGTGGGCCCAGAAGTCGTTGGTGCGGAACAGCACGGCCGGTTGCTGCGGCTGGCTGCCGGAAGTCGAAGCGGCGCCCGGAATCAGGTTACGATTGATGCGCGGATCGACCTGCTCGCCGACCCGGATGACATTGCTCAGGTAGAGAAACTCATAGCCGACGAAAAAGCGCAGGTTCTCGGTGGCGTTCCAGCCAAGCTTGACGCCACAGTTGGGCATGACGGCGAATCGATTTGCCTCGCGGCTCGCGATGTTGCTCTCGAGCGCCAGGAAACCGCCGGACTGAACGGCCGGTGGCGGAAACGCCACGTTTGACTGGCCGTTGATCCCGAGCACCTGGTTGACGTTACCCAGGGCGACCTTGGCCGTGCCGGTCACCGTGAAGCGCCGTGCAAAGTTCCATTGCCCCTCGATGCCGAGCTGGCCGCCGTTGAAGTTGTTGCGCGTGCTGAAGCGGTCGATGAAGCGCTCGCCGTTCTCGAGGTCGTCGATGACCAGCAGTTCGGTCAGATCCAGGTGACGGTAGCCAACCAGGGCGTCGAGCCAGGCGCACGGACCGCACCACAACTTGCCGCGCAGGTTGGCCTCAATCCCCCAGAGATCGCTTGTGTTCAGGACCCGGAAGCTGCCGGTCGTCTGCTGGAAACCGTTGGCTGTCACCGGGTAGGCCGTCGGAATCACGTTGGCCTCTCCTGTCTGTGCATTGATGAACGGCCGCATCAGGATCGGATTGGTGTTGTTGTCAGCGAAGAACGTGCTGCGGCCTTGGCCGAGGAAGAAGTAAGACACCTCGACACCCAGACGATCCAGACCGGGTAGCCAGAAGCCTGCGGTGAAGCGAGCGCCGCTGCGCAGCGTATCGGCAAGCTGATTGCTGCCGTAGAGCACTTGCGTGTCCAGCCGGCCCGGGATGCCCACCTGGGCGCCGTCGCCGATCGGCCCGGTGGTCAGCAACGGCGGCACGTTGTCCGGCGTGATCGTCCAGAGCAAGTACTCGGCGCTGACCCAGAAGAACTGCCGCGAGTTGCAACCATCGACAAAGCAGCAGCCACAACCGCAGCCGCCGCAGCTCGCACAGCTGCTGCATGAAACGCATTCGCTGCAAATCGGCTCGCAGCAACAGGTCGAGCAGCTGCAGGATTCGCAACAGGTCTCGCAACACGATGCATCACAGCACGACCCCCAGCGGCCGGAACGGCACCGGCCGCGACGGCCAAAGCGCCCGCAACACATGTCGCAAACGCACGAGCATTCACAGCAGTCGCAGCAGCCGCCGCAGCATTCGCCAGCGTTACAGCTCGCGCACTCGCCGCCGCGAATGCCATCCAGCGGCATCTCCGAACTCGGTCCGTGAGGCACAATTCGCTCCTCGCCTTCATTCATTGCCGGCACCGGCTTCGGCCGCACCGGAATGGTCTCGGGCTGAGGAGCAGTCGCGATGGCCTGCGTCGTCATCGGCAAGCTCGGACCGGAGGGCAGGGGCGCGGGGAAGCGCTCGGCGTCGGTCGGCACGCGGACGATGCCGACCGGACGAAACGACACCGGGGTCACCGCCGAATCGTGCATGGTCCGATCCGGCTCGACTGCCGTCGGCCGCGCCAGCGTCACCGGCCGACTGGACGCACCCGCGCTCGCCGCCGGTTGTCCCGGTCGCGGCGTCGCGGCACGCCATTGCACTTCTTGCGCGTGTAACGGATCGATCAGCAGCGCTAGCGCCAGGGTCAATCCGGTGGCTGTGCGAATCGTCATTTCCGCTACCCTCCTTGGCAGGGGCGTCCGGCCAGGCCCGCTCTCCAATGGCCCGGGCCAGGCGCCGCGACGCATCGAGCTATCTTACCTCCTTTACTTCGGCACGATGCGCAGCACCGGCGCAATCGTTCGTCCAGGGGTTTTCGGAAAAACGGTCAAGCGGGGAGTTACAGTGAACAAACCCGGCACATACGCCCTGTCCATCATGACGGGCAACACGGGAGAATGCGGCAGATTGGCAAGAATAGTTACCGCCGCGAGAATCATTGCCGCTTAACACGAACGCGAGACCAGTCGTGGCGGCAAGTGCGCTCCCGGGCAGACTTCGGGAACGGAGCGGGCAAGACAAAGGGCGCGCGCAAGAAAAGCCGGGAACTGTCGGTCCCCGGCTTCTCGTTTTCAGCTTGGCCTGATAACTTTGAGGCTGCCCACAAGGCCTCGCCCTGCGGCAGACAGCACTGCTAGACTTTCAGTCGATTCCGCGCCAGCTTCATGAACTCTGCGGAACTCAGCAGAGTCTGCATGAGGCTATGCTCGCTGACCTGGCCGGCTTGCAGCTTGTCGGTCCACTGCTGGATCTCGGCTGCCGAGGGCATCCGCCGGAGCACGGCGATGAAGCTGCCGATGACCGCCTGGCTCTGCGCCGCACTTGTATTCAGCAAGTTCGTGGCAATGTCGGCCACGCCCAGCGTGCCCAGCGACTGCACCAGCGTCAGGCGCGTCAGCGAGTCCGGAATCTGCCGCAACACGTCTTCGTAGAAACCGAGAATGAACGTTTCCGGCGTCGAGTGCGCGGCCAGGTATTCCGCCGACGTCAGCACCGTGAAGCGGACGTCATTGAGGCTGCCACCGGCGAGCAAGCTGTTGACGCCGCTCGCCAGTTCCGCGGCGTTCGGGCCGCGATGCAGGATCGAACTGTAGATCTTCTTGACCTCATAGGACCAGTGCTCCTTGGTGTTCCACAGCGACTTGACCATCTGAGACGCCGGCATGCCCTTGCGCAACCGCGTCAACCAGGTGGTGGCCTCAGCACGCGTCGGCGGACGGTTGTCGAGAGTCTTGTACGTGCCATCGATGAAGGTCAGCAAGCGCAGCACCCGGGGATCCATCGATTTTTCCCAGCCAGGGGCCAGCTGGTTCTTGCTGACGATGGGCGCCCGCGTCACCAGCGGCGGAATGTTTTGCTGCAACACCTTGCCCGGCTGATTGAAAACCGTGATCGGCACGGTGCTCCTGTTGTTGGTCGGGTTCGGGTCAGGTGTCGAAGACGTGACCGTCGAGACGTTGATGAATGTACCCACCGCCAGCGGTGCCTTGGCGGTGATGGTGATGACGCTGCTCTCGCCGGCAGCCATGCCGGACCGCGTCGCCGTGATCACGCCATTGCTCACGGTGATTGTCCAGCCGGCGCCGGTAGCGCCAACGTAGGTTACTCCCGTCGGCAACGTGTCCGTGACGCTGACGTTTTGCGCAGGCCCGGTGCCGAGATTGCTCACATTCAGCGTGTAGGTGAAGGTTGCGCCGATCTGCACGGTGCTGGAGCTGACCGTCTTGACGATGGCCATGTCCGCCGGCTGCAGCTCGCCGAAGTTGTTGTCCGTACCCTGGATGCCCATGCCCAGCGCGATGCCGAAAAACTGGTTCGTCGCCGTCTGGCCGCCCGGAGTGCCAATGTTGTTGGGACCTTCGGCGTATCCCGCCGGCTGCGTCTCGGTGATCGTGTAGGTTCCGGGGCGCAGGTTAGTGAACTGGTAGAAGCCGGACTGATTGGTGGTCGTCGTCATCTGCACGGAACCCAGGCTGGTCGTGCCCGTGAGCGTGATGGTCACGTTGGCGATTGCCGGGTCACCGGCATCCTTGACGCCGCTGTTGTTGATGTCGAGATACACGTATCCTGACAGACTGGCCGGCACGAGCTCGCCGAAGTTGTTGTTCAGACTCTGCTTCCCGGAAGCAAGCGGCACGCCCGAGATCATGTTGGTCCCGGCGGTGCCGCCCAGCGAGCCGGGCGTGACGATGCCATCCAGATAACTGGCTGGCTGCGTCTCGGTCACGGCGTAGCTGCCGGGCCGCAAACCGGTGAATTCATAGTAGCCGGCCGCGTTGGTCTGCGTCGTCTTGGAGACGCTGTTGCCCAGGTCGTCGGTGCCACTGAGCGTCAAGGTGACCAGGTTGATGGCACTTTCGCCGCCTTCCTTGATGCCGTTGTTGTTGGCGTCCACGTACACGTAGCCGGAAAGGCTGGCCGACTCAAGTTCACCAAAATTGTTGGTGACGCTGTTCGAGGCAGAGTTCAGGTTGATCTGGCTGATGATATTGGTGCCCGCCACGCCGCCGGTCGAACCGGGCGTGACCTTGCCATCGAGGTATGCGATCGGCTGGGTCTCGGTCACGGTGTAGCTGCCAGGCCTCAGGCCAGTGAACTCGTAAAAGCCGGCCGCATTGGTCTGCGTCGTCTTGGAGACGCTGTTGCCCAGGTCGTCCGTACCGGTAAGCGCCAGGTTGACGAGGTTGATGGCGCTCTCGCCGTTCTCCTTGATGCCGTTGTTGTTGCTATCAACGTAAACGTAGCCGGAAACCTTGGCCGGAATGAGCTCGCCGAAGTCGTTGTCCTTGAGGTCCGTATTGTTCAGCGTGACCTGAATCTTGTTTGTGCCCGGCGGGACATTGAGGACATTGCCGCCGCTGGACAGCTTGCCCGGGACATAGCCGGCGGGCGGCTGTTCGTTGAGGATGATCGTGTAGTTGCCTTTTTCGAGGCAGTTGCCGGGAATGTAGCGATAGACGACCTTCACCGTGCTGTCGCCCGTGCTGATGAGCTGGGCCACGAGGTTGCCGCCGCCGGTGGCGGACGAGGTAGCCTTGCCATCCGTGGTCAGCGACACGGTACCGGTGCCAGTGAAGCCGGCCATGTCGTTGCCCGTCAGCGTCAGCATCTTGGAGCCGGTAGCGGACTTGGGCGCGAAAGTAAAACCACTGTTGCCGTTGAAATCGAGAACCAGGTCATACTTGGCGGCATTGAAGGAACCGGCATTGGCCGACAGATCCAGCATCGACGTGAACCCGGGGCCGGTCAACTTGATGTTTCCGGCGACGGTCGCGTTGATGGATGCCGGCGAGGTCTCGCTCGTGTTCTCGACCTTGATGGTGCTGGTGATCGTCCCGCTGTGATAGATCTCCACCGCCAGAAGCTGGCCCAGCGATGAATCAAACTTGTTCACTAGCTTTGACAGCGAGTAGTCCGTCTGCGTGGCGGGATAGACGATGGTCTGTTCGATCGTTGTTTCGGCCGTGTTGACAGTGGGATCGTGATCGAACGAATAGAAGCCGTTGCTGTCGGTGACCGTCGTGGCGATGAGCTTGTTGCTGGCATCCACAAGCTTAATGGTGGCATTGGCGATGGGGTTTTCGCCGGCCTCGCGCAGGCCGTTGTTGTTCAGATCGTGGAAGACATGGCCGCTGATGACGTTGCAGCTCATGAGCGAGCGTTCTTCGAGAGACTCGATGGCCAATGGGCGCGACGCGGTCCGCGGCTTGCTCGTCTTCTTGCTGAGGCATGAAAAGACTCCCATGATCGCCTCCCTGCCAGATGGAGAATAGCCCGGCGTGGACCCGGTATCGGACTATGCATCGGCGCAGCTCGGCAACGATCTGAAGGAGAAAGGCGTACAATCGACGCCCTGGGAAAAGCCGCAAAAATCGGCGGAGTCGGAGGAAACCTGTGAGCACGAATGCGCAATCTGGGCAAAGCTTGCCGATATGCTCGACACGCGTGCCAGGATGATTGGGACCCCGGAATGACGATGGCGGCGAAAGGTGCGCCGGTCGGGGCCTGATCGCCAGTTGCTCAGACCTGCACACTCTTGCCGATGCGCTCTCGGCCACGGAACCACGGTCGCAGGACCTCCGGGATGACGACGCTGCCGTCGGCCTGCTGATTGTTCTCCAGAATCGCAAGAATGGCGCGAGTGATTGCCACAGCCGTACCGTTCAGCGTGTGCACGAAGCGCGTCCCCTTGTGCCTGGGCCCCTTGTAGCGGATGTTGAGGCGGCGGGCCTGGTAGTCGGTGCAGTTGGAGGTGCTCGTGACCTCGCCGAACTCGCCGCCCTGGCCCCGGCCGGGCATCCACGCTTCAAGATCGTACTTGCGGTACGCCGGGCCGCCCAGCTCGCCGGTGCAGGTGTCGATCACCTGGAACGGCAGGCCGAGGCCCGCGAAGATCTTCTCTTCGATGGCAAGCAATTCCTGATGAATGGTCTCGCTCTGGTCTGGCGTGCAGAAGGCGAACATCTCGACCTTCGTGAACTGGTGAACGCGATAGAGCCCGCGCGTGTCGCGGCCGGGCGCGCCGGCTTCCGTGCGAAAGCAATGGGAAAGCCCGACGTACTTCATCGGCAGCTGCAATTCGTCGAGCACCTGGTCCCGATGCATGCCGCCCAACGTGATCTCGGCGGTGGCGACCAGGCAGAGATCGGTATTCTCCAGGCCATAGATTTGCGTCTCCGGCCCGCGCGGGATGAAGCCGATGCCTTCCAGGACATCGACGCGAGCCACGTCCGGAGTGATGATCGGCGTAAAACCGGCGTCGATCAACGTGTTCATGGCGTACTGGATGAGCGCCAGCTCCAGCAGAACAGCATCGTTCTTGAGGTAATAGAACTTCGGTCCCGCGACCGACGAACCGGCCTCGAAATCCACCAGATCGAGCGACTCTGCCAGGGCCACGTGATCCTTGACGGGGAAATCGAAGTCGCGCGTC
>VGYC01000056.1 GCA_016873095.1 Planctomycetota bacterium
GCCTCGAGAAGGACACGCAGCGATTGCAGCGACGGCGAATCCTCCAGGGCGTCCCAGGCGAAAAGTGGTTTGGTGATCGCGATTTTCATGACGGCCTCCAATGCCGAACGGGGAAGGTGGCGGGCGCTACCATTACAACACAATATATCCCCGTTTGGTTTGGAGGATGGTCGAAAAATTCTGAAAAAAACTGCAACCGCGGGCTTATTCTTACGAAGTCGAGAGTTCTGCGGGGGAAGAGATTTTTGCCCCTTGGTGAGAACCGAAAAAAGACTGGCTCGTCGTACATCGCAACGGGCTCTCACGAAGGAGAAGAAGTAGTTTCACACTCGCCGGGAAGGTACAATGGGGTCGCCCCATCGACTGATTCCGAATGTCTGTCCCCAACCACGAGGTTCGCGATGCGACGTATGTCCCTGTCCAGAACGATCGTTGGCCTGCTGCTGTTCTGCTTCGGCGGCATTGTCCTGGCTTCCGAGGGCGATGAACTGCGGGAGCGTGCCAAGGCCCTTCGGAAGGAAGCCGCCGTCCTGGCGGAGCGCGGCAACAAGGAACAGGCCGAGCGACTGACCAAGGAAGCCGCGCAACTGCTGGAAGCGGCGGAACGGCTGGAGCGGAAGGCCACCGAGGCCCACGACCTCGCCGCACAGCTGCTCGAGAGGGCCGCGGCAATGGAGCGAGAGGTGCAGGAAGGGAAACGACGACTGGCCGCCGCAATGCACAAGGCCCACGGCAAGGAACAAGGAGGCGGAGTCGTGCAGGAATTGCGTGCCGAGATCGAACGGCTGCGCGCGGAGGTCAAGGAACTTCGTCAAAGGCTCGAGAAGCGCTGATGCGCGTGAGGTTGCACTTTTCGGACAGCCTGTTATTGCGGCTGGTCTTTCGTCAGCTTGTTGTCGGCGACCACGCCGGCGGGTCCGTCGATGTCAACCATTCGGGCGTTGGCATCGGCGGAAGTTCCCGTGTTGCCGAAGACATGCGCCGGTTGGCGGCTGCCCTTGATGATGATTGCCGCCCCTTGAAACTGCTTGATGGTGTTGCCGGTCACGTGCACGGTTGCTTTCGTTGCATGCATGGCCGCCCGGTAGCCGGCAAAGGAATTGCTGGAGATCGCTGCCGTCGAATTCTCCCACACCCAGACGGCGTTACCCTGGCCCTTGCCGGCCCCGGTGAATATATTGCCGCTCAGCGAGGCCTTGCCCTGCACCAGAACTGCGGCCACGCCGCCGCCCGCGATGCGATTATCGCTGATGCTTGCGGTCGAGCCGTCCTTCACGGCGATGATCGGCGGCTTGCCGCCGCTGCGCGACAGCTCGTTGTCGGAGATCGTGGCCGTTGATTTGCCGATCACGCCGATGGCGACCAGCTGGTTGTCGAGGCACTTGTTGCCGCGGATGAGGGCCATCGCCCGCTGCTGCACGCCGATCCCTGCCTGGCGGTTTTCGCGACACTCATTGCCGACAATCAGCGGCTTGGCCCCGTCTCGGCAGCCGATGCCCGCCATCTTGTTCTTGCGGCAGAGGTTGTTTCGCAGGACCGGGCTGGCGCCATCGCGGCAACCGATGCCGGCCATATCGTTCTCGTAGCACTCGTTGGCCTCGACCAGCGGCGCCGTCCCCTCCATGCGGATGCCGATGCCGGCGCGGCGGTTCTTGAAGCACTTGTTGCCGCGCAAGACAGGCCTGGCCCCTTCCCGGCAGCCGATGCCCGCCCGGACATTCTGGAAGCAGACGTTGCCGGTAATGATCGGGTTCGCCTTGCGACAGCCGATGCCGGCGCGCAGATTCTCCCGGCAAGTGTTGCCGCGGATGATCGGCTCGGCTCCGTCCGCGACGCCGATCCCTCCGCCCATGTTGCGATACACGATATTGCCGGTGATGAGCGGTTCGGTCCTGGCCTTCGCCTTGCCGAGGATGCCGATACCGACATTGCCGTTGTGGTGGACGATGCAATTACTGACGGTGCAGCTGACGCCGTGAATCTGGACGGCTGGGAAAGTGCCTTCAGCCTGAACCGATCCTTCCTCGTCTCCCAGTTCTTCTCCTTGCGACTCAAAGTGCTTCTTCCAGATCGCGTCGTCGAATGTCCCGACACGGGTGATCGTGAAGCCATCCAGGATGCTGTCCTCGGCCATGACGATGCCCGGCAGTTTTCCTGTTCCAGCGCCGTCGATCACGGTCGCCTCGGCCCGCTTCAGGCCGTCGTTTCCCCTGGAGCTGTCGCCAGCGCTGCGCAGGACGATTCCCGGCTTGAGATGGATACGTTCCCGATACTTGCCGGGGGCAACGAGTATGGTGTCGCCTGGCTGACACCTGTCGAGCGCGGCTTGAATGCTCTTGCAGTCTTGCGGAACGCGGATGGTCGCAGCAGGAGCAGACCGGGGCGGCCAGACAACGCAAATCGCGACGATGATGTAACGCAGCATGGTGGAATCCTTCATCAAGACAGCAATCGCCCCTGACACGATGAAACCACGGATCACACGGCCCGGTCAAGCCTTGAACACCGTTTTCGGCATGGTGCGGCCCGGGCCTGGAGGTCCGACCTACAATCAAGAGATGGTGCACGATCCCTACGGCGTCTTTCGCATTCGTGATTATCGCTGCTTGCTGTCGGCAGGGGTGCTCGGCAGCATCGGCATGGAAGTGCAGGCGGTGGCCGTGGGCTGGGATCTGTACGTGCGGACCAGTTCGGCGGCGATGCTCGGTTACGCGGGGCTGGCGCAGTTCCTGCCCGTATTGCTGTTCTCGTTGCCTGCGGGCCACCTCGCCGATCGTTACAGCCGCAAGAGGTTGTACCAGATCGCGCAGGCCGCCGTTGCGGCCTGCTCGCTGGGGCTGGCGGGACTCACGCTAGGCGAAGGGCCGGTGCTGGTCGTCCTGGTGCTGCTGTTCTTGACGGGCATGGCCCGCGCCCTGAGCGTACCTTCGCGGGCGTCGCTGGTGCCGCAAGTGGTGCCGCTGGAGTTGCTGGCCAGCGCCATTACGTGGAACAGCAGCGGCTGGCAGATCGCCAACGTCGTGGGCCCGGCGGTGGGGGGCGCGGTGATCGCCCTGGCGGGTACTGCGGAGGCCTTTCATGTAGCGGCGGCCTGCTCCCTGGCCAGTGTCGCGCTGGCTGCCCCGATTCGGGTCACGCCCGGCAACCGGGCGCACACGTCGCCTTCGCTGGAGTCGTTGCTGGCGGGCGTGCGTTTCGTCTATCAGACGAGGCTGTTGCTGGCGGCCATCACGCTCGACCTGTTCGCCGTGCTGCTGGGCGGCGCGACGGCACTGTTGCCGATCTTCGCCCGCGACATTCTCGAGGTTGGCCCGACGGGTCTGGGCTGGCTTCGGGCCGCGCCCGCCGTCGGGGCGTTCGGCATGGCCATGCTGCTGGCGCATCGGCCGCCGCTGTCGCGGACCGGGATTGCCCTGCTGCTTGCCGTGGCCGGCTTCGGCGCCGCCACCATTGTCTTCGGCCTGTCGCAAGACCCGCTGCTGTCGTTCATCATGCTCGCGCTGACGGGGGCCTTCGATAACATCAGCGTCGTGGTGCGTCACACGCTGGTGCAGGTGCTGACTCCGGATGCCATGCGTGGCCGGGTCTCCGCGGTCAACCTGGTTTTCATCAGCTCGTCCAACGAGCTGGGTGCGTTTGAGTCGGGCGTGACCGCCGAGTGGTTCGGGCCCGTGCTGTCCGTGGTGGGCGGCGGCGTCGGCACCATCCTGGTAGTGCTGGCGGCGATGGCCTGGTGGCCGGAATTGCTGCGGCTGGGGCCGTTGCATCGCCTGCGGTCGCCGAGAGAGGATGAAGTGAAAGCCGGCCCCGACATGGCACAATCTTGACGCAGTCTGGGTAAACTCCGGTCATGCCAAGAGCTTCTCGACCAGCCGCGCCCAGTAGCTGGCGCCCAGCGGCAGGATCTCGTCATTGAAATCGTAACGCGGGTTGTGGAGCAGCCGGCCATTGTCGCTCGGGCCATTGCCGACCCAGATGTAGCAGCCCGGGCGTTTCTGCAACATGAAGGCGAAGTCCTCGCTTCCCATGCAGGGTTGAGGATCACGATTCACGTTTGCACTACCGACCACGTCGTCGGCCGCAGCCATCGACCAGTCCGTCTCGCGTGGCGAGTTCTGGGTGGCCGGGCAGCGGCGCTCGTAGCGCAGCGTGCCTGAGGCTCCGCAGGCAGCGCCGATGCCGCGCATGATGCGCGACATGGCCGCCTCGGTCGCATCCTGCACTTCCTTGCGAAATGTGCGAACGGTGCCGCGCAGGGTCGCGTGCGGCGGAATTACGTTCCAGGTGTCGCCGGCGTGGAACTGAGTCACGCTTAGGACGAGCTGATCCAGGGGATCGGTGTTGCGGCTGGCGATCGTCTGCAAGGCAGTAACCACCTGGGACGCGGCAACGATCGGATCGACACCGAGGTGCGGCATGGCGGCGTGCGTCCCGGAGCCAGTAATCTGCATCTCGAAGATGTCGAAGGCGGCCATGATAGGGCCGGGACGCGCGCCGAAGCGGCCGACTGCCATGCCGGGCCAGTTGTGCATGCCGAACACGGCATCCATGGGAAACTTCTCGAAGAGTCCCTCGTCAACCATGACGCGGCCTCCGCCCTCGTTTTCCTCGGCGGGCTGAAAGACGAAGTGCACGGTTCCGGAGAAGTTGCGCGTGGCCGCCAGGTATTTCGCGGCCCCCAGGAGCATCGTCGTGTGGCCGTCGTGGCCGCAGGCGTGCATCTTTCCCGGGAACTGCGATTTGTGGGCGAAATCATTTTGTTCGGTGATGTCGAGTGCGTCGATGTCGGCCCGCAACCCGAGGGCGGCGACAGGCCCGCGACCGCTTCGATTGCCTGGCAACGTTCCGACCACACCGGTCTTGGCGAGCCCGCGGTGGACCTGGATTCCCCAGCTTGCAAGCCGTTTGGCGATGAAGTCCGACGCGTAGGTTTCCTCGAACGCCGTTTGCGGGTGGGCGTGCAGGTCGCGTCGCCAGGCGGTCATCTCTTTGTGCTGGTCGCTGATGGCATCAAGGATCGGCATGAAGCCTCCGGTTGCTGACGCGTTCGAGGTTCCTTTTGACCTCATGCTAGTAGTCGACCCGGCAGGCCACAAGACCTACACTGAGAGCGGAGGCCACTTCCGGCACTCCGCGTTTCGTCGCGCCTTTGCCGCATTACCCACCGAACCTGCCAACGACTGGAGCGAGCAATGACTTTCCCGAAGATCAACGAGTGTAGACGCCGGCTTGTGGCCGGTCTCCTCCTTGCGGTAGCGCTGGCTTGCGGACAGGTGCAAGCGCAGGAGAAATACCGCGTGTACCTCGGCACCTACACCGACAAGGACAGCAAGGGCATTTACCAGTGCGAGATGAACCTCAAGGATGGTTCGCTGTCGCCGGCGACGCTGGCGGGAGAGACGAGCGACCCGTCCTTCATCGCGTTCCATCCGAACAAGAAGTTTCTCTACGCCGTCAACGAAGGGCAGGCGGCGGTCAGCGCTTTTGCCATCGACGAGAAGACCGGCAAGCTCACGTTCCTCAACAAGCAGCCGTCGCAGGGCGGGGCGCCGTGCCATCTCGTCGTCGATGCGACGGGCAAGAACGTGCTGGCTGCCAATTACTCGGGTGGCAGCTGCATCTGCCTTCCGATTGAAGCGGACGGCAAGCTGGGCAAGGCAACTTCCTTCCAGCAGCATGAGGGCAAGAAAAAGAACGGGCACTCAATCCACGTGGACAAGGCCAACAAGTTCGCACTGTGCTGCGATCTCGGCCTGGACAAGGTCATCATCTACGCTTTCGACGCCGGCAAGGGAACGCTGACCGCGCACGGCGCCTTCGACACGCCGAGGGGCGCCGGCCCGCGACATTTCGCCTGGCATCCCGATGGCAAGACGGCCTACATCAACGGCGAGTCCGACCTGACCATCATTGCCTGCGCGTACGACGCGGACAAGGGCATCCTGACACAGCGGCAGGTGCTTTCCACGCTGCCCAGGGATGTTGCTCGCAAGGGAGGCAGCACGGCGGAAACCGTGGTGCACCCTTCCGGAAAATTTGTCTACGTCTCCAACCGCGATCCTTACAACTCGATCGCGATCTTCTCGATCGATCCGAAGACGCGCAAGCTGACGGCCGTAGCACACCAGGGCATGGGCGTGAAGACGCCGCGCAACTTCGCCATCGAGCCGACCGGGCGATACATGCTCGTTGCCAACCAGTCGGGCGGCAACGTCATCGTCTTTCGCATCAACCAGTCCACCGGCGCACTGACGCCGACCGGGGCCAGCGTGCAGGTAGCCAACCCGGTATGCGTGCGCTTCATGGAGCTGAAATGACGAAGCGGCCACATTGAGGGTCTACTCACGCTGGACGCTGCCAAGTGTGCGGGTCCAATCACGCCAGGCAGCAACTAGACGCCCGGCTGGAATCGAAACCTCGGCTGGAATCGAAACCTCAGCGGTGCCGGTTCCACGCCAGGGCCAAGGGGGTCGCCGCCAGCCGTGCCATCGGCATGACGAAGACAACAGCGTACGCGAGATAGTAGATAGGCACGCGTTCCCTCGGCACGACCCATGCCAGGACGACGAACAGCGTCGATGCGAGCAACAACCACGCCGCCAGCCAGCGTGCCACCGTTTTCGGTCGCAGCAATCCTTGCCGAAAAACCTGCCGTAATGCCCACGCGACGAGCAGCAGCCTGCCCAGCAGCAGCGCGCCGAGTAACCACGGCAGGACACGCAGGACTACTTCGTGGATTTCGGGATGATTGACAATCCGTATCACCGCGATAAGCAAGGGCAAGGCGCCGAGTAAGTAAACGCAGAGAATAGCCAGCGAGACCCAAACGCGTCCCGTCAGACCGATGTACAGACCGTCCACCTTGCGCTTCCATGTCCAGACAAAGAGCCAGAGGGCGATCGCGACGATGCCCGCGGCGATTGCGCCGGGTGGATGCTCCCGTGCGATGTGATGCCAGCCGTCTGCCACGTCCTGGAATCTCCCGGTCAGCACCACTGCCGATGGGACCATCACCATGACAATCATCCACGCTGACAGCGTGCTCCACACTGCGGACTTGAGCATGGCGCCGATCATGTCGGCACTGTGCATGGGCAGGGTCGCGATGAACGGCATCATGACGACGCGGTCCTTGATCCAGCGATTCTTACCGGTGCCCGGCCAGCATCCCGAGAGACCGGCAAGAAACACGGGCAGCGCCAGGGCGGACAGCAGCGTGTGCGCGGTGGGAATGTGGTCGTTCTCGGGAAGCAGCAACGGCATGAGGACCACGACAAGCACCAGGCCCGTCGAGAAGGCGAGCGATTTGCCGGCCAGTCGCCACTCGAACCACAAATGCGCCCGCCCGGCCGACGTGAACGACTTGCGGGACTGCGGCAGCCAGCGGGCGAGCTTTCGCAAGGGCGCAAGGATCGCTCGCCAATCGGGGACGTGGCCGCAACGGGCGTGTGCGACACCGACATAAGCGATCGCCCAGGCCACCAGCGCAAGGCTCGCGTGCAAGCCGACGAGCCAAGGTTCGGCGACTCCCGAAACGGCACTGAACACTCCCAATGCGATCAGGATCTGAATCACGATTGCGAACAAGATTACGCGCAGCCAGGGGAGCCCGCACGGCGTCCAGACCAGCGCTTGCACCCACGCCAACGACGCCGCCATGAGAATGGCGGGCCACGCCAGCGGCACCTCGACGCGGGGCCGCAAGATGAGCCAGACCACAAGCCACAAGAGGCTCGCCGCTAGGGCTCCATAGAGCATCGGCCAAAAAACCAACGCACCGGTCGGCACCGGGAGCCGAAACAACCGCTGCGGAAAACAGGACTCACGCGCGAGCGTGTCACCGTCAAATCCATAGGCAAAAGCGCCCAGCAGGAATACGGGTATGGTGGCGAGGCCGATCACAATGAGACCGCCCACGACGTTTTCGATGAACTCCGGCGAGCCGTGCGTTGAGATGATTGCGGACGTGGTTCCCGCAAAGAGCAGATAGCCCAGGACCAAGATGAGGCCGTAGCGATGCTGGCGCCAGAGCAGCCAGGCAAATGCGAGCGAATGGGGCAGCATGGATCAATCCTCCGCCGCGGCCGGGATGCGTGTCCCGACGCGCGCGACAAAAATCTCATCCAAGGACGGCACGCGCTTGTCGAGCACTTGGGCCCCGCAACTCGCGGCGGCTGCCTGAAGCTCAGCGGCCTGGCCGTGGCAAACCGCGGTCCATTCGTGCCCGGCACCTTCCCACGTCAAGACGCCCGCAAGCTGCGGCGGCCGGACTCGTGCCTCAGCAAAGTGCAGTGTCAGACAGCGATGCGTCGCCTTGATCTCGTCAAGAGCAGCACTGAAGACGATCTTCCCCAGGTTGATCATCGTCACGTGATCGGATACGCGTTCCACTTCGTGAAGCAAATGGGACGAAAACAGAACGGTGCGTCCCTCGTCGGCAATGGCCCGAATGATCGCCTCGAGGATGTCTCGGCGCACGATCGGATCCAGTCCCGCGGACGGTTCGTCCAAGACGAGCAATTCAGGCCGATGAGCCAGCGCGACGAGGAGGCCGGCGCGGGCCCGCTGTCCCCTGGACAGGTGCTTGATCTTGGCGGCCGGATCGAGGTCGAAGCGGACGCGCAGTTCCTCCGCATACGTTGCGTCCCATTTCGGGAAGAACGCCTGCGTATAACGCATGAGTTCCCACACGCGCATCCAACCCGGCAAGTCGTGTTCTTCGGATACATAGCCGATGCGGGCCAGCACATCAGCGGGATCTGCCACGGGATCGCGTCCGAAGACGCGCACCGATCCCATCTCGGCTTTCAGTAAGCCGAGAACGTGCTTGATGAGTGTCGTCTTGCCCGCACCGTTGGCGCCGACGAGGCCGAAGACCATACCGCGCGGGATGGAGATGGACACGTTATCAAGCGCGGCCTTGGCGCCAAAATGTCGGGTCAGTGCCTTGACCTCGACGATCGGGTCAGCGACGGTGGATACGCTGGCAATCATGGCTTCATTTCTCCTCGACATGAGAGGGCGGCAGCATGGCCTTTTCGCGCTGACGCACGAGCTGGACGATTTCGTCGATGGCGACGTTCATCTGACGGGCCTCGGCGAGCAAGGCGTCGATGCGCTCGGTCAGAATCTTGAGGCGTTCGCGGCGTGCCAGCGGCGAGACGGAATCCGAAACAAAGGTGCCTGTCGTGCGGCGCTTGACGACAATGCCCGCTATCTCCAGCTCTCGATATGCACGCGCGACCGTGTTCGGATTGATGAGCAGGCGTTCGGCGAGTGCTCGAATGGGCAGCAATTCCGCTCCTGGCACAAGTCGACCTGACGCCACCAGATATCGTACCTGATTGACGATCTGCAGGTAAATCGGGACGCCATCAGTGGCGGAGATGTGAATATTCACGGGAGGTTGCCAAGAGTCTCTGGCGCCCGCTTGCCGAGCATTATTGTATTAGTTCAATATTACAACTGACGGATTTCGAAGTCAAAGCCGTTTCTGGCAGAAATGGGACGGCGGACACTCCGGGCTGACCAGCGGAGCGTCGTGATCGCGTTGGCGGTCTCGCTGCCGGTGGCCAAGAAAAGCGATTGTGCTCACTGTCGGAAGCGCAAGGCAACCAGCAGGCAAGGGCCGCCGGCGATGATGTTCATGCCGAGTTGCAGCGCCCGCTGAACGTTGTGCTCCGCTTCGGCGCCGGGCTGCAGCCAGATGTGCCTGATGCCAAGCCGGCCGGCCTGTTCGATGATCGAATCGGTCACGTGCGGAGGAGTGATGACGGAGACGCCGTGCACTGGCTCCGGCAATGATTCCAGGTCCGGATAGGATTTCAGGCCTTCGACGATATCGGCGTTGGGGTTCACTGGAAACACTGGCAGGTCATTCTGCACGTACGCGCGCAGGACCATGTTGCCGTACTTCGATGGATCCCGTGAGGCACCGACGACGGCGTGCGGCCCACCATCGAGGAAGGCACGAATGCGTTGCTGATCGGTCATGGGCCGTCTCCATGTTGCTGCTACTTGCAGCGATGATCGGGCGCGCGGCAAGAAGCGTCAGCGGATCGGCGAATAGTCGGTCGCCTTCATCATCACCGACTTGACACCGGTCTTCGGAACCGTCAGCGGCCCGCCGGCTTTCTCTTCGGAGGCCTTGCGCGCCGCCTGCCAGGCCGGGTCGTCGCGGAACGCGGCGAACGACTGCCTGGCGGCGTCCACGCTCTTGTGCGAAAGGAAGTAGATGAGCAAGTCGTCGGCGCCCTTTTCGCCCTTGAGGGGAACCCAGTAGCCGATGTTGGTCATGCCGTGCTTCTCGAAGAGCTTGACGGTGTGGTCGCGAAAGCGGGCGTTGAGGTTATCGAGGTTCTTCGGGGTCGCGATGTAGGTGCGCATCTCGAAGATGCGCTCGCCCTTCGCCGCCGGCCTGGGTGCGGGCGAATAATCGGTCGCTTGGAGGTATACCGATTCGACTTTCGCGACAATCTTTCCCTTCGCCTCTGTCTCCTTCTTGACGGCCAGCCATGCCGGGTCGGCGACGAACCTGGCCCACGACTTCTTGGCCGCCGCGCGACTGGGAAAGGCGAGGATGTAGACAAGCTTGTTGTCCTTGTTGTCGAGCGGCGTCCAGTAACCGACGCTGGTCATGCCGTGCTTGTCGAAGAGCTTGACGGTGTGGTCGCGAAAGCGGGCATGCAGATCGTCGAGCCGCCCGTCGGGAGCGTAGTAGGTCCGCATCTCGTAGATGCGCTCGGGCTTGTCGCGTTCGGCCTTGTCGCCGGCCCGGGTTATCCCCAGCATCGCGAGCAGGGCCACGGTCGTTGTCGCTGCCAGGCCGAAGGCTTTCATGTCGGTCTCCAGGAGGTTGGTGTTCACAGGGATGGTGGATCGAGTTGCAACAACGCAACCTGGTTAGATTAGGGAGTAGAAACTGGCCGCGCGGCAAAATAATCGATTAGGGCGTGTTGACAATTCCTAGGTAAGCAAGGAGGAATGGTGAATAAATTTCGGCGATTCTCTTCGTGGGGCAGGTTGCCAACCTGCCATCAGCGGCTATGGCAGGTCGGCGACCTGCCCCACGTTACCCAGTCTCTTGCCTACGTTCATCAGCTATTGTCAACACGCCCTAGACTCGCCGAGCGATCCGGCCGGCGATGCACCACAGCGCGGCCAAGCCGCCAAGCCAAGACACAATCATGTCACCACAGACTGAGGTGACATCATTGCGTCAGGGAAAGAATTTGCCAGCGTGTAAAGAATTCCCAACTGTCGGGGTTAGGTCCCGCTTTGCACCGCGAAGACGCGAAGAACGCGAAGAGAATCCAAACAAATGAAACGTCGGCGATTCTTCCTTGGCGCTCTTCGCGTCCTGGCGGTGCGCTCTTTATTGCTCCGCGGTGCCGCCTTGCCAGTTCAGCGAGCGGAAGGGGGACGCGGGGAGTCCGGCCCTGTTCATGAGGTTCGGGTTGGCGGTGTTGCGCCAGCCGAAGCGGACCTGGGCGGGTTCGGCCACGCCCGCGGCATGGACGACGACGGTCTTGCCGTCGATGGTTGCCTCGGCGGGGACGAACTTGCCGTCCTTGCCGGCGATCTCGAACTCGGTGAGGGGCTGGTCGTCGCGTGCCTGCAGGCCGCCGCCGGCGTGCGCGAAGGCGACGCGAATCTTGTTGCCTTCGACCTTCATGCCCTTGTAGAGCGGGCCGGAATGGACGAGGTCCTTCTTGCCGTAGTCCCTGGCGAGGGCCCAGAGGGCGAGGCGGTCGCCGTAAGGCTGCTTGTTGCCGGGATGGATGTCCTTGATGTTGTCCACGAGATCGGTGCAGACAACCATGCCGGTGCCGGGGATCTTCAGGCTGGCGACCTGGGCCTCCCAGAGCGGCGGCAGCATGTCGAGCTTGTAGCCAGAAAACGGGGCGATCTGCACGTGGTAGAACGGCAGGTTGGCGCCCCAGACGCGCCGCCAGCCCTTGATGAGCGACTCCATCTTGTCGCGATACTTCATGCCTTCGCCGACGTTGCTCTCACCCTGGTACCAGGTGATGCCGCGCAAGGCGAAGGGCGACACCGGAGCGATCATGCCGTTGTACATGCCGCCGGACGTCTTCTCCTCGACAATCCACGGCTCGATGCGCGACCCGCCCCAGGAGGCGTTGATCAGGCCGACGGGGACATCCAGATCCTTGTGCAGGCGGGCGCCGAAATGGTAGAGCACGGCCGAGAACGACCCGACCGTCTTGGGTGAGCAGACGGCCCACTTCGCCTTGACATCGTCGGCGGGCTTGCTGTTCTGCACCAGCGGGACGTTGAAGAGGCGGATGAGCGGCCTGTCGGCGGCGGCGGTGTGCTCTTCCCTCTTTTGCGACTGATTGATCGACCATTGCATGTTGGACTGACCGGAACCGAGCCAGACCTCGCCGATGAGGATATCGTCGAGGACGATCTTGTTCTTGCCGGCGATGGTCATGGTGTGCGGCTTGCCGTCGGCCTTCACCGGCTTGAGCGTGACCATCCAGCGTCCCTTGTCGTCGGCCGTGGCGCTGGCCTTCTGGGCATCGAGCGTGACGGTGACTTCCTCGCCCGGGTCGGCCCAGCCCCAGATGGGCAGCGGGCGCTCGCGCTGCAACACCATGTGGCTGTCGATCACGGCCGGCAACTTGACTTCTGCGCGAGCCGTCGCCGCGAGGCTCATGGCCAGCGCGGCGATCCAGACGGACAGTAGAGGTCTTCTCATGATGGTCCTTTCAGCAATGTCCCTGAGGTGTTCGAGGCTTCCTGCCAGTGAGTATATGCACGCGGTCCCACCGTGTCGGCAGGGACGGGGCGCGGAGGCCAGGGTCCCGTGAACTTTTTGCTCGTGCGCATATCGAAACCACAACGCACGCAGAGCACCGCACGCGGCGGCAAGACCGCCTGGCAAGAAGGACACGCCTTCTCAACCGGGGAAAGCTGGGGCGCCGGTTCCTTCGCCTGTTCTTTCGACGGCGTCTTGGCAACCGGCGGAGATGGATCGAACAATCCCTTCACCCGCTCCGCCCAGAGCCACTTGCCGTCAGCGCCATTGCGAACATACGTGTCCGTGGCAATTCTCCCTTCCTGGGCATACTTGCGCAGCGTGTTCGCCGAAACCGGCCCAACTTCTTCGCCCATTTCCTTGAAGTACCAGTCCGCAGCCATGTATCACCGCAGCATCGAACCCACCGGCCTTCGCTATTTTTCTTTCCGTTTCAAAATCATGGACACGTTACCATCCGTCCCGTCGAAATTGGGCGCGAGCTTCCCGCCCTGCTTACCAAAGGCAACAGCTTGTTGCCGACGGTGACATCCGCGCTAACGATTTGGCCTTCGATACCGCCGCCAAAAAGGACAACGCTCGCGCGGTTCGACTCAGCTTTCGCGGGCTTCTGCTTGGCGGGCATGGGAAACCTCGATCCTATCGCTTCCGTTTTTGCTCGGCCATTATCGCCTGCCACACGGCCGCATCCAGGTCCGCGGTTCGTGACATCGGGTTGTCACAAACGCGTCGCCCGGCGAAACGCTGGCCATCACGACCGACACAACGATTGTAAGAGCGGTCCTTCTTTCGGCCACAGCGGCTGGAACCGTACATCGCATAGCCGCACAAGCCGCACACGGCCAGGCCTTGCAAGAAATAGGATGACCCGCCGGCAGTCCGCTGCGCCTGCTGCGCCCGCAAGCACCGGCGGTTCTCTTCGAGCCGTTCCTGCACCACGGCGAACAAGTCGTCGTCGATCAACGCAGGCACGGGGATGAAGATCTGCTCGCTGGGCGGTCGCCGTTCGCGGCCGTGCGGTTTCTTCGGCACTTCCGCAGCGCCACGCCGCGGACGCAAACGCCGGCGTTCCCCCTGCCGTGTCTTGCCATAGGCGGCCTGCCCGCGATAGGCAGAGTTCTTGAGCAGCGCGCTGAGGGTCGATGTCGTCCAGTGCGTAAGTCCGCGGCAGGTGCGTACGCCCTGGTTTTTCAGCCGTCGCCCGACTTCACGCAGCGAACATCCCTCCCTGCCAACCCAGTCAAATATCTGCCGCACCACGCGCGCCTCGTCCTCGAGCACTTCATAGGCTGCCACTCCCGGGCCCGCCAAGCCCGTGTGCTTGGCAAGATACCGATAGCCGTAGGGCGCGCGTCCCAGCACGCTGATGCGGCCACAGCGCGCCGCATGCACGCGCCCACGCCGCGTCCGCTCCAAAATCTTGGCCCGTTCGTATTCGGCGATCACCCCTTGCACCTGCAACAGCAACTGATCTTCCGGCGTGTCGCTCACCGGCCGATTCACGAACACCACCTCAACGCCGCTGGCCTGCAGTTCCTCGACCAGCACCAACTGGTGCACGTGTCGTCGCGCCAGGCGATCCGGCGCCAACACATAGAGCCGATCCATGCCCCCCGCGGCCGCCTGGTCGCGCAGACGTTCCAGGCCAGGCCGCACCAAGGTCGCGCCGCTGACGCCATCGTCCAGAAAAGACAAGGCGGGCTCCACCCTGCCTCCGTCCGCCGCGATGCGCTCACGGAGGAGTGACACCTGACTGTCAATGGTCATCTCGTGCGCCTGCGTCTCCGAGGAAACCCGCGCGTACAAGGCGCAGCGAGCACCGCTCGGCAGCTTCCCGTCCCCATTCATGGTCAGCGTGATCATGCCGCGACTCCTTTCGCGATGAGTTGTTCCGTGATGATGCCTTCGATGCCTTTCGCTGTCTCCGGATCGTGGCAGTGGTCCGTCGCCACGGTCGCTGCCGTGTGCTTCGCCCTGGCCGTTGATCGACTCACGGTCGGCAGCGCACACAGATAGGCTTGTCTTTGGTTATCCTTGGCGAGCCGATTCGCTTCAAACCGCCGCTGCACAGCAACGCCTGGTGACTCCGCGCCCACTCCAAGCATGGCCCACTCCTTGGGCCGGGCTTACCTAGTCGCCGCCCTTGCCCCCGGCTTCCTCATCAACCCCGGCCTCCTCGCCGACGAAAAACCCGCGGAACCACCCGATTAAACTCAAAACCTACCCCGGGTGCAACATTGTTCGTGCTCCGAAAGAGACATATACCCCCTCGGCAAATCGTTTACAAAGTATGACGATTGGGTAGTCGGCAGACCACTGCGTGCGTGTCGAGGGAGGCAGCCTCGCTACTGCCACCAAGAGTCAATTAATGAGCTGCGCCCACTTTTTTTCCCCTGATGCTTTCACCCTCGACTATTCTTGTATAAGCATGATGGCTGCTTGCCTTGGGTAAGCGTCGATTTGCTTTGCTCGCTCATTTATGGCCTCTGGCCGCAAAGCACGCAGGCGCTCAAGTAAGCGCTCAGATTCTCTCGGTCGGAAGGTATCCTCTTTGAAAAGCGACTCCAATTGAATCAGAAAGCCGATCGTGTAGTTATCGCGCACACTATCGTCCAAAGGCTCAAGCACTTTGTTTAGTTCTTCCTTCCACCTCTGGACAGATTCCTGAGGTAAGACCTTAAACCTTAAGTCTCTTGATGTACCGATGGAGCCGGACCCCTTCAAATCGGTCGTTTTCCCAAAGGGCGTCGACCAGGGTCGCGAACAAGAGCAAAGCTATATTGCTATCGCCCCTGTTGAAGCTAATATCAGTTATTGAAGCCCTCAACCCAGCTTCCCATTCGTCCAAGTAGGGCTTAAGATCGTCCTTACCAATCTGCTTCATGCGGCGGCTGAATGTCTTGCTCTCGGATTCTTTAAGAATCCCCAAGCCGGGCTGGAGTCAATCTGTCTGTTGAGCGTTCCTCAACAGACCCCAGCAGGCAGGCCGCAGTTCCACTGTCGCGGTCCAGAGGTTATACAGAATTCTTTCGAACCATTTGAACGGCTCGGGGACGGCGTGTCGCCACGACCGGTGTTCAACGCCTTCAAGCTCTCGGCATCTTCGGATAACATGAACAGGCAGAACGAATGCGTGTTGGGGAACATTCATGGTCAGTTTCGATCCCGGCCAGATTGGCAGGGCCATCTTCGAAGAATCAGGAGATGCCCTGTTCCTGTTCGATCCGGAAAATGATCGGCTCATCGAGGTCAACGCCATGGCCGAACGGCTCACCGGCGTTGCCCGCAAGAATCTCCTCGAGCAGCCGGCCACCTACTGGGTGCGATTCTCCGGAGAAGAGCGGCAAGGGATGCAGCGGCTGCGGCAGGCAGCCAATCAGAGCAGTGTCTTCCTGTCGCAAGATGGCTTCTACCTGCGCACTGCCAGTGACGGTGTCTGGATTCCTGTCAACCTGACGATCGCTCGTCTGCACCTGAAGCCCAAGACGCTGGCGCTCATGACCGCCCGCGACATTCGCGAGCAGCGCGCGGCGCGCACGCCGCTCAAGGAAAAGGAAGCGGAGCTGCGCGAGCGCGAAATTCGCTTGCAGGCGATCATGGACAACAGCCCGGCCATCATCGCGGTCAAGGACCGCACGGGCCGTTATCTCATCGCCAATCGCCGCTTGCAGGAGCTGTTTCCGGGTCAGCAATTGCGAGGCAAGACACCTTTCGACCTGTTGCCACGTGAAACGGCCCAGATGCTTCAGGACCACGATCAAAAGGTGCTGGAAACCAAGCGGGCCATGGAATTCGAGGAGGTCATCGCAAACGGCAGCGAGTCACGCGTGTATTGCTCGGTGAAGTTTCCGTTCCGTGACGCCGCCGGCCGCATTTACGCCCTTGGCACGATCTCCACGGATATCACCGAGCGCAAGCGCGCCGAGGAGGACCGCAATCGCTTCTTCACCCTGTCCGTGGATATGCTGTGCACGGCCGGTTACGACGGCTACTTCAAGCGACTCAATCAGTCCTGGCAACAGGTGCTGGGCTGGTCGCTAGAGGAATTGCTGGGCCGGCCATACATCGAGTTCATTCATCCCGACGACCGCGCCGCCACCATTGCCGAGGCCGAGAAGATCTCCCAGGGATATACGACCATTTCCTTCGAGAATCGCTACCGCTGCGCCGACGGCAGTTACAAGTGGCTGTCGTGGACGGCGATCCCGGACCAAGACCAGAATCTCGTTTACGCCGCGGCCCGCGACATCACGCAGCGCAAGAAAACCGAGCAAGAGCTGGCCAAGAGCGCCGGCGACCTGGCCATGGCCTACCAGGAAGCCCAGCTTCTGGCCAAGGAGCTGGAGAAGGCCGTCGCCTCCGAGCGGCAGGCGCATCACCAGCTCAAGAAAACGCAAAGCCGGCTCGTGCAATCGGAGAAGCTGGTCGCCCTGGGTCAAATGGTCGCCGGCGTGGCGCACGAGATCAACAACCCGCTCACGTTCCTGTCCAACAATTTCACGGTGCTGGAGCGCGACGTGCTGGCCCTGCGCGACCTGATGAAGCGCTTCGCGGAGGCCGACACGGTCCTGAAGCAGCATCAGCCCGAGCTGTTTCGCGCCATTCAGGAGTATGGCGAGGCCATTGACCTGGGCTACATCCTCAACAGCCTGGGCGGCATTTTTGCCCGTTCGCGCGAGGGCTTGCGCCGTATCCAGCAGATCGTCACGGACTTGCGCAGCTTCGCCCGCATGGATGAGGGTGACCTGCACGAGGTCAATCTCAACACCGGCGTGGAATCGACCATCAACATCGTTCGCGGTCACGCCCTCAAGAAAAGGATCAACCTCAAAGTCGAGCCGGGCAAGCTGCCGCTGGTAACCTGTTATCCGGCCAAGATCAACCAGGTGGTGATGAACCTTGTCGCCAACGCCATCGACGCATGTCCCGAGAACGGCGAGGTCGTGGTGCGCACGACCTCGACAGCCGATGGTGTAGAGCTACACGTCAGCGACAACGGCCCAGGCATCCCGGCGGCAATTCGCGACCGCATTTTTGATCCATTCTTCACGACCAAGCCGCCCGGCAAGGGCACCGGACTGGGCCTCAGCATCAGCCACGGCATTGTCGAAGATCACGGCGGCCGCATCGACTTCGAATCCGATCCCCAGCAAGGAACGCATTTCATCGTAACCCTGCCGCTGAAACCTCCGGCACGCTGAGGATTTATCAAGGACCGAGCTGATGGACCCATTGCAACTGAGCGGGCGGCGGGCGTTGGTGACCGGCGGCAGCCGCGGCATCGGTCTGGCCATCGCGCGTGCCCTGGCACAACGAAGCGCCGAAGTGGTCATCACGGGCCGCAGGAGCGATGTGCTGACGGCAGCGGCCAACGCCCTGCGAGCCGAGAAGTTGCGTGTCGATTCACTCGTCTGCCATCAAGGCAATTGCGACGACATCCGCAGTCTATTCGCGCAGCTTGACGAGCGCGGCTGGACACCGGACGTGGCGGTGATCAACGCCGCGACCAATCCCGTCATGGGCCCGCTGATCGACATCGACACGGCGGCCTGGGAGAAGATCCTGGCCGTGAACCTGACCGGCGCGCTCGTCACCATGCAGGAGGCGGCGCGGCGCATGCAACGCCTCAAGAAAGGGTCATTGATCGCCGTGGCGTCGATTGCCGGCATCGATCCGTTGCCGGGACTGGGAGCGTATAGCGTCAGCAAGGCGGGACTGATCGGCATGGTCAAGGTGTTGGCGAAGGAGCTGGGTTCATGCGGGATTCGAGTGAACGCCATCGCGCCAGGCCTGGTGGAGACGCGTTTTTCCGCGGCGCTGCTGGAAGACCGCGCGACGTATGAAAAGCTGATGGCCCACGTCCCCCTGGGCCGGCACGGCCAGCCGGAGGACGTCGCCGGCGCGGCGGTCTACCTGGCCGGCGATGACTCCGCTTACGTCACGGGGCAGGTACTGGTGGTCGATGGCGGCGGCCGTGTATGACCTGTATTACCAGCAAATCGCCTGCGTTCGAAACCTTGGCAATACAGGCAATCGACGAATATACTGAGCGATGACCAAACCCCGGCAACGAATACGCCACGTCGCGTGGATATGCGATGTGGTGCCACATCTCAAGTTACGGCAACGGCGCTGGCTGACGAATTCGTTGCCGGGGTGTAGAGACGGGGGTGGCAACACAACGAATCCGAACCCGTATCGAGGCCGTCCATCAAGAGAATAAAGAAATAAAGAACCATCACCATGAGACTCGCCGACGGCACAACCTTGATCCACAATGCCCAGCTCATCGATGGCACGGGAAAAAGCGTGGTCGCCGATGCGGCGGTCTTGGTCCGCGATGGCCGCATCGCGTACGCCGGCCCGAAGTCGCAAGCACCATCGGCGCCGCCCGAGGCGCGGCACATCGACGCACGCGGCGGCACCGTCATGCCGGGGCTGGTTGAGGCGCACTATCATCCCACTTATTTCAACGTCGCCGAGCTGGCCGACCTCGACGTCAAGTATCCGGTGGAGTACGTCACGCTGCTGGCGGCGGCCAACTGCCGGCTGGCGCTGGAATGCGGCTACACTGCGGCACGCTCGGGCGGCAGCCTGCACAACATCGATGTCTGGCTCAAGAAAGCCATCGATGAGGACCTGTTTGTCGGCCCGCGGCTGGCAGCCAGCGGCCGTGAAATCTGCGGCTCCGGCGGCCTCATGGACTGGAATCCCGACTATCTCAAGCTCGGCATGGAAGGGCTGATCCTGCTCGTCAACGGCCCGACGGAGGCCCGCGCCGCTGCCCGCAAGCTTGTCAAGGACGGCGTCGAGTGGATCAAGACCTATCCCACCGGCGACGCCGCCAGCCGCCATGCCGACCATCACAGTCTTTGCATGACCGAGGAGGAGATGAAGGCCGTCGTGGCCGAGGCGCACAACTACAAGGTCAAGGTCACCGGCCATTGCCGGGCGAACCTTGGCATCAAGAATGCCCTGCGCGCCGGCTTCGACTGCCTGGAGCACGGCACGTTCATGGATGCCGAGGCGCTCGACATGCTCATGGAGCGGAAGACGCCGGTCGTGCCGGCGCTGCAGTTCGAACACGCCAGCGTGGTGCGCGGTCCCGAGTTCAAGATGCCGGACTGGATGATCGACGGCCACAAGGAGACGCTGGAAGGCGGCGCTGACAGCGCCCGCATGATTCTCAAGGCGGGAGGCCGGCTTGGCCTGGGCGGTGATTACGGCTTCGCCTGGAACCCGCATGGCGACTATGCCAAGGAGATCAGCTTCTTCGTCAACTACGTCGGCTTCACGCCGCTCGAAGCCATCATGTGCGCCACCAGATCAGGGGCGGAGATCATGGGCTGTGGCGACAAGTTCGGCACCGTCGAGCCCGGCAAGCTGGCCGATCTACTCATCGTCGATGGCGACGTCGTCAAGGACATCACGCTTCTCGAGAATCGCAAGCGCTTCATCGCGGTGATGCAGGGGGGCGTGATCAAGGCGGGGCAACTTCTGGCGCCGCTTGCGGCATAGGGTGAGAGGTTCCCGGCGCGAATCCGCAAGCGGCGACTCATTTCTTCTCGGAGGGTCGTCATGTTCATCAAGTCTCTCGGTGTGGTCTTGATCGTGGGCGTGGTCCTGGCAGGCGATCTGCCTTCCGGGCCGCAGGTCGGCCAGAAGCTGACGCCCTTCAAGGTGCTCGCCTTCTCGGGGCCGGACGCCGGCAAGGAGCTGGAGTTATTGAAGAAGGACAAGGGACCGACGCTCTTGATCTTTGTCCACAAGATCACCCGGCCGGCGCTCAAATTTCTCCGGCCGGTGGACAAGTTCGTTGCCGAGCTGGAGGAGGGCAAGCTGCACGCCCGCATCGTCTGGCTCAGCGAGGACAAGGACAAAGCCAAGGAGTTTCTGGACCGGGCCAAGAATTCGCTGAACCTGGAGACACCCATCGTCATCTCGCTCGACGGCAAGGACGGCCCCGGTGCCTACGGCCTCAACGACCAGGTCGCGCTCACCGTGCTCATTGCCAAGGGCAGCAAGGTCGAGGCCAACTTCGCCCTCATCGACCCCAACGCCAACGACGCTCCCAAGGTGATCCGGGCGCTGGGGAAGGTGACCGGCAAGAAGTGAGCATCATTTTCGCGGCCTTCAAATGGATGGGGTAGTTTGCCCGAGTGGATTCCAGCTACGGCGTAGCGCTTGCTGGAATGCTCGTTCTTGGTCCCGATTCGACGGGACAAGGAGATATCGGATGGCAAGCTGCATCCGGAGCGAAAATGGCGGTGGCTCAATGAAGGGCTGTTTGAGCTGTTTGGCGGCCACACCCTTGCACCAGGATTCTATCAGGGCCAATGGTTGAATCCGAAGAGCGGAGTTCCGATAGCCGACGAATCACGAAAGTACATCGTGGCCGTTCCGCGGAAGCGCGTCGATGAACTGCGGCAACTGTTGGCCGAAGCCTGCACCGCCTTTCAGCAACAGGCAATCTACCTGAGCGTTGCAGGGCACGTCGAACTGATTGAGGCAAATACATGATTCGCGCCAAGACCTACGTGGACCTGAACGGCCGTGAATTTGTCGTAGACGACCTGGACGCGGACGAGCGCCGTCTGCTGCAGAACATCAGGCGGCAAGCACAGCGCGGGCCCGACTGGAATGCCTTCGACAACAACTGGCTGCCGCAAGTTGCCGAATTCTATCGACGCCGCGGCTTGAGGCGCCGCCAGACGATCGAAACTGCCATCTTTCAGATCGCCCAGGACCTGAGCAGCCGCCTCGGCATCGACCAGGGCAAGACGCGCCGCGCCGACTATCGTGACGAGCTGGCTGATTTGATCCAAGCCAGGTTCAAGAGCCAGGGAGAGTTCTGCAAGGCCACCGGCTTGTCCACCGATATGCTCAGCCACGTGCTGGCCAGGCGCAAGCACCTGGGCATCGACACGCTGCAAAGTGCTCTCGAACGCATCGGCTTCACCCTGCGCATCGTGCCACGGACCAAGGCTGCAAAGCGGAACGGCACACACGCCTCCAGCCCACGGCCTTCATAAATGAGTCATTCAATAACTTACCTGCACGGCTCGCGTAACTTTGGCCGGCCGCGCTGATTGCTACTTGGAAGAGGAGTTGCCATCACCATAGAGCCAGTGCACCTCGAAGATCGCGGCCTTCAGATGAATGGGGTAGTTGGACATGAAACCGTTCTTCTGGTAGAGGCAAGCCCAGTAGTTGACGATGGCAGTCCCCTTGCTGGTGAAGGTGAGGCCGGGGTTCGAGTAGGCCCAGCCCGGATCGTCCTCGATATGTCGCGGCTTGCTCCAGGTGCGGCCGTCGTCCTTCGAGATGGCCGCACTCAGCGGCGTGCGCTTGCCGAAGTGTGAGCGCCACTTCGGGTCATACCTGGCGGCGTTCCAGATGAGGACGAGGTCGCCGGTCTTCGGAATCCTGGCCAGCTCGGGGCAGGACTCCGGCGCCTCGACGCCGAGTGATTCGGATTTCGACCAGGTGACGCCGCCATCGGCGGAGATCGACTTGTAGACGCTGCCCAGCTGGGTGCGCATGACCATGAGCAGCTTCTTGTCGCGCAGCTCCTCAACGTGCGGCTCCATGGCGCCGCGCTTGGCGGCCGTCACCCATGTTTCGCCCTCCTTCCAGGTTTTGCCATGGTCGTCGCTGTAGTAGATTCCCGCTTCCCAGCGATCCGGTTCCCCTTTCTTGCTCGGGTCGCGATTGACCGGGATGAGGAGCCGTCCCGTCGAGAGGCGTTTCAGAGTGTGGCTGGTCAGCGTGATCGGCTTTTCCTTCCACAACGTCGCCAGCGGCTGAAACGACTTGCCCTCGTCCTTGGAGATCCAGGCGTAGGCCGACGCCGGCGGATAGCGGTTGATGGCCTTGTCGAAGGTGTGGTAGCGCATGAAGCAGAACAGGATATCGCCGCTGGGCAAGCGAATCAGGCTCGGCGAGAAGACGTTGATGTCCTCCTTGGTCGGCGTGACCAGCACACGATGTCCGCCCCAGGTGCGCCCGCCGTCGCGCGAGGTCATCGACACCAGCCGGCCGGGAAAGAAATCGGAGTCCCCCTTGCCCAGCGTGAATTCCTGGTAGATGATCAGCAGCTTGCCATCCTTGAGCTCGATGATCGAGCCCTCGGAGTTACGGACGACCTTGCCCTTGGCCTCGGCGAGCATGACGATCTCAGGCTTGGCGGGAACGACGTTGGCGCGAGCGAGCAGGACCGGACTCAGGAAAAGAGCGATTGCCAAGATTCGGACCACGACGTGCTCCTCTATGGGTTTGGAGTAAATCCGGGCGGTGCGATGATCTCTGCAAGAATAGGTGGATCGGTGAACCAGCAATCGCACCAGTCGTAGACTTCGATAGTCCACCTGCCGTTCCGTTCGATCCAGGGCGTGTTCAGCAATAGTTGGTGGATCTCGGCGAACTCGCCAATGAATCCGAGGGCCTTTCCCACGGTCGTCGCTCTTGCCGTCACGTGCTGAATGCCAAAACAGACTCCGTCAGCCATTTCAATCGTGAACATGTCAACTCATTAAATAGCACAGAACACTCCAACAAGGTCTCCGCGCACTCCGATGGCGATGGGCCTTTCCGACCCTTGAGCCTGAATTCCTAAACCAAACTCGCCGCTGGCGGGGTCATACCATTCCAGATATCCGTTTCCGGCGTCGGCCACGACCCACAGCTCAGCGAAGCTTGGGTCAACCTGCCGCACTTGTTCGTAGGTCTCTCGCAATTCGAAGCGTTGGATGTATGGCTCGACCAATGATCGCTTCAGTCTTTCGACATAACTGTCAACCTTCTCGCGCGACCACGGCACGCCGATAGTGGTACCTTGCGGCGGGTGAGCATAGTGGTAGCCAGCGAGAGTGTCCCGGACCAAGATCGAAATTGATTCTGAATTCATCGTGGCGTCAGTGAGTTCAAGTTGGCTCGCAATCCGCTTCGAAAACATGACCCAGCGCGTGAATGACTTCTCGCATCTTCACATCGTCCAAAGTACCGATCAATCCAGCAGCAGTGTCGAGGTCTTGCTTGTCGATGAACGTTACCGTTTCGCATTGCGCCACGCATTGTTGAGGCAGCCCGAAGTCCCCGGCATCGAAAGGAACACAGTCAAGTAGACTTGATCGAATGAGAGGTTGGCAGTCGTCAGCAAGACGGCAACCACATAATTGCCGCGGTTCAATTCTTCTCTTGAGACGACTAGCAGCGGGCGTCTGCCGGCGTCGAGGTCGGCCCAGTACAATTCGCCTGGCCTCATCAGTAAGGATTCTCCTTCGCCCAGCGCCTGGTCGCTTGGCGCGCCGCGCGAGTCCAGGCGGCTTTCTCGCGATCATCTTGCAGAAGAGCCTGGATCCGCTCGAAATCCTCGCCGCGAAGCAGCACGATCCCTTCATTCATGTTGGATGCCGGTACATGCACCGCCTCGCCGTTTTGCAAGGCCAGTCTCTGAGTCTCGGATAGCTCGATCATCGCTCCCTCCATTGTGTCGATGGTATCGCACCCCTTGGCGTCGTGCAAGAGGCTCACGATTTGACATTCCAACCGTCATCGACTACCATTTCAGAAGGTTGGGACACAGATGATGCTGCCGTTCACTTACACCACGACGCCCTCGATTCAACCACGGATCGTGGCTCGGGTCCGCATTATTATTATCGCCGCCGGAGGATGAAGCCAGGGCAGCCGCGATTTCGGAGCGACACGATGGCCCTGGATGAGTTCCAGGGCCTTTTCTTTTTGATTGCAGACGGAGAACAAGATGCCGCGCATCCACATCTACGACACCACGTTGCGCGACGGCAGCCAGGGGGAGGGCATCAACTTCTCCTTGCAGGACAAGCTGCTCATCACGCGGCGGCTCGATGAACTGGGGGTGGACTTTATCGAAGGGGGTTATCCGCTCTCCAATCCCAAGGACTTCGAGTACTTTCAGGAGGTCCGCAAGCTGCCGCTGAAACATGCTCGAGTAACGGCATTCGGCATGACCCGGCGCAAGAACGTAGTGCCGGCAGAGGATACTTGCCTGAAAGCCCTGCTCGATTCGCAGGCCGACGTCATCACGCTGGTCGGCAAGACCTGGGACCTGCATGTCCGCGAGGTGCTGGGCGCCTCGCTGGAGGAGAATCTGCGGATGATCGGTGACTCGGTGAGGCACTGCAAGGAACATGGCCGCGAGGTGCTCTACGACGCCGAGCATTTCTTCGACGGCTTCAAGAACAACCCCGAGTACGCGCTGCAAACGTTGCGGGCGGCGAAGATGGCTGGGGCGAGCGTCCTCATCCTGTGCGACACCAACGGCGGGACGCTGCCGGATGATCTCGCCCGAACCGTGCGGCGGGTCGTGGAAGCGCTGCCGGATGTCGAGATCGGCATCCACTGCCATAACGATAGCGACGTGGCCGTCGCCAACACGCTGGCGGCCGTCACCTGTGGCGCTCGCCACGTGCAGGGAACGATCAACGGCATCGGCGAACGCTGCGGCAATGTCGATCTCGTCACCACCATCGCCAATCTATCTCTCAAGATGGGGCATGACGTGCTGCAACCGGGGAGCGTGGGCCGGCTCACGGAACTGTCGCGCTACGTTTACGAAATCGCCAACATGAACTTCCGCGGCAACCAGCCGTTTGTAGGCGTCAGCGCATTCGCGCACAAGGGAGGCATGCACGCCCACGGCATTGCCCGCACCACCGCCAGCTACGAGCACATCGACCCGGCCCTGATCGGCAACGAACGCCGCATCCTCATCAGCGAGCTATCCGGCCAGGCGAGCGTGCTGGCCAAGACCGCGAAGTACCAGGTCGGCGACAGGGCCCTCATGAGCAAGATCCTGAACCAGATTCAGGACATGGAGCACCAGGGCTACGAGTTCGAGGCGGCCGAGGCTTCCTTCGACCTGCTTGTCAAGAAGGCCGTCGGCAAGTATCAGCCGAAGTTTGAACGGCTTTCTTATCGCGTCAACGTCGAGACCGACCGCGATGGCAAGACCGTCACCGAGGCGACGGTCAAGGTCCGCGTCGATGGCAAGATCGAGCACACGGTGAGCGAGGGGGACGGACCGGTGAACGCGCTGGACGGCGCGCTACGCAAGGCGCTGCGGCCCTTTTATCCGAGCCTTGACCAGATGCATCTCGCCGATTACAAGGTCCGCGTGGTCAATGCCCGGGCCGAGTCGGCTGCCCGCGTCCGCGTCGTCATCGAGTGGCGCGACGGCGGCCAGGTGTGGGGTACCGTCGGCGTCAGCGAAAACATCATCGAGGCCAGCTGGCTGGCGCTGGTGGACAGCTTCGAGTACAAGCTCTTCCAGGACGAGCAGAAGTAGATCCAGATCTGGCCATGCACGCATCACTGGCACACATGCTCGCACATTGGGCATCCGCTGATCGACAGCGTCGTTGCAGCCGATCCACATATCGCATTTTACCAATGACTTGCGTCTACTGTTCTGGAAACATCAGCGCTTGGCATAGATCGTGCTAAACCGGGTAATCTCAAAAAATGTCGGTTCCTCTCCGTGGTTGTGGTGCGCGCCAGGGCGCCACGAGAGGGCGCTTGCGATGAGAACGATGCGGTTTCTTGGGTGTCACCTTCTGGTCTGGCTCATCCTGTTTGTGCCGACATCGTCCGCGCTGGCCCAGGAATCAACGGGCCAATTGCAGCCGGAGAGCGAAGGCAAGCTCGCCGAGCTGCAGAAGGGCATCGATGAGGCCAAGGTGAAAGGGGATACGGCCTGGATGCTGGTCTCCAGCGGTCTGGTCATGCTCATGGTCCCCGGGCTGGCACTCTTCTACGGCGGCATGGTGCGACGCAAGAACGTACTCGCCACCATGATGCAGAGCATGGTCGCGCTTGCGGTCGTCGGCGTTTACTGGGTCGCCGTCGGCTATTGCCTCGCCTTCGGCGAATCACACGGCGGCTTGTTCGGCTGGAGTTCACGACTACTTTTCCTGGCCGGCGTGCAGCCAGACGAGTTGTTGCTCAATACCAACATGCCCATCTATGTTCATGTCATGTTTCAGGGCATGTTCGCCATCATCACACCGGCGCTCATCAGTGGGGCGGTGGCGGAGCGGATTCGCTTCGCGCCTTATTGCCTGTTCATACTTCTCTGGGTGACGCTGGTGTACTGTCCGCTGGCCCACTGGGTGTGGGGCATGAACTGGTTTGGTCCGGGAGCGACAGGCAAGGATATGGTCGGCTGGCTGGGCAAGCTCGGCGCTCTCGATTTTGCGGGAGGCACCGTGGTACACATTGCGGCCGGCATGTCCGGGCTGGCGGCCTGCCTGCTGCTGCGGAAACGGCTCGGCTACCCCGAACACGCCATGCATCCGAACAGCATGGTGCTGACGCTCACCGGCGCTGGTTTGCTCTGGTTCGGTTGGTTTGGCTTCAACGGAGGCAGCGCGGCGGGCAGTGGAGCGCTGGCAGCATCCGCCTTCGCCGCCACGCAGGCCGCGGCCGCCGCAGCCGCGCTGAGCTGGCTGGTTGTCGAGTGGTTGCATCGCGGCAAGCCGACGGCACTGGGTCTTGCCTCGGGTCTGGTCGCCGGGCTGGTCGCGGTCACGCCCGGCTCCGGTTATATTTATCCGTGGGGCGGCCTGGTCATCGGCCTGGGTGCCGGCGTCGTCTGCTACATCTCCGTGGCTATGGTCAAGCCGGCGCTTGGCTACGATGATTCGCTCGATGCTTTTGGTGTCCACGGCGTCGGCGGGTTTCTCGGAGCCGTCCTCGCGGGGGTCTTCTGTTTCAAGGCGGTCAACGACGCCGGCGCCGACGGCTTCGTTGTCGATGGCAGCATGGGGCAGGTTGTCAAGCAGGTGATTGGGGCTGTCGTTGCGCTGGTTTATGCTTTCGGCAGCAGTCTCGTGCTTATCAAGTTGCTTGACATGTGCATGGGATTCGCGGCCAAGCCGGAGGCGGAGACCGAGGGGCTCGATCAGACCGAGCACGGTGAGACGGGCTTCGACCTGGGCCCCGCGCTCGAACAAGCTACTATCATAAACGGCGTGGAGCCGCGGCCGGCCAAGAAGCCGCCCAACGGCGACAAGCGTTTCAGCGTCGTCGTCGCCGGCGTTGAGAACGGCGAGCTGATGCATTCCTGGTCCGAGCTGTGCCAGCCCAGCGAGGAACCACCGTCGCCGGAGTTCATGGCCGTGTATCCGTATGTGACTACCGTGCAGGGCAATCGTTTCCGTTTCCGCGGTGGTGAACCGGAAGTGCTACGCGCCAACCTCGAACGCTTGCTACAAAAAGACTTGCCCAAGCTTTCCTTGCGCGCACGCGTGGAGCCCTGAGCATGAAAATGATCGTGGCCATCATCCGGCCCGAAAAGCTGGAGGCCGTGCAGAAAGCACTGCACGAGCGCGAGGTTTATCTCATGACGGTTTCCGATGTGCGCGGCTGCGGCAGACAGCGCGGACACACCGAGGTCTATCGCGGTGCGGAATTCCACGTCCGTCTCTTGCCCAAGCTGAAGCTGGAGATCGCCATCAATGAGCCTTTCGTCGAGGCCACCCTGGAAGCGATCGTCCATGCCTCGCGCAGCGGCGACACCGGGCAGATCGGCGACGGCAAGATCTTCGTCCTACCCATGGACGACTGCGTACGCATCCGCACCGGCGAGCGCGGCGAACTGGCCATCGGTCCATGACATGAGCAAGCGCCAGGCCCGGACACCCCGGACACTAACCAAACACCGCCCGCCTCACGAGATTACTTGAGACCACCACAGGAGTACGTTGAACATGGCTAATCCACGTCAAGTGGCGATCCAGACCATTGCCACCGCCAAGCATCAGCTCAATCGCGTCGATTTTCGCAAGGCTCACGTGAAGGATCTGTTCGGCATTCACGTATTCAACGAAGAAGCACAGCGACAACGCCTGCCGAAGTCCGTTTTCAAGGCCTTGCAGAAGACCTTGCGCCAGGGCCAGCCGCTGGATCCCACGGTCGCCGATGCCATTGCCACGGCCATGAAGGACTGGGCCATGGAGAAAGGCGCCACGCATTTCACGCATCTGTTCCAGCCCATGACCGGGCTGACCGCCGAGAAGCACGACAGCTTCCTTGTGCCCAGGGACGGGGGCGGTGCCATCGCCGAGTTCAGCGGCCGCGAGTTGATCAAGGGCGAGCCGGACGCCAGTTCATTCCCCTCCGGCGGCCTGCGCGCCACCTTCGAGGCCCGCGGCTACACGGCCTGGGATCCCACCAGCCCCGCCTTCATCATGGAGCATGCCAACGGTTCTACGCTGGTCATTCCCTCCGCCTTTCTGAGCTGGACCGGTGAAGCACTGGACAAGAAGACCCCCTTGCTGCGCTCCATGGAGGCTCTGTCGATTCAGGCTCTGCGCATCGTGAGGCTGTTTGGCAACTCGGCGCCGAAGAAGGTGTTCACGACTGTCGGTCCCGAGCAGGAGTACTTCCTGATCGACAAGAACTTCTTCTACTGCCGGCCCGACCTGATCAACACCGGCCGTACGCTGTTCGGAGCGCGTCCGCCCAAGGGCCAGGAAATGGAGGACCAGTATTTCGGGTCGATTCCGGAACGTGTGCTGGCGTGCATGGCCGAGGCGGAGAGCGAGCTGTTCAAGCTCGGAGTTCCGGTCAAGACGCGGCACAACGAGGTTGCCCCCAGTCAGTACGAGATCGCGCCCATCTTCGAAGAGTCGAACCTGGCCACGGATCATCAGATGCTGGTCATGGAAGTGCTGCGCAAGACGGCGGACAAGTACGGCCTGGCCTGTCTGCTCCATGAGAAGCCGTTCGCCGGCATCAACGGCTCGGGCAAGCACAACAACTGGTCCATGTCAACTGACACCGGCGAGAACCTGCTCAATCCGGGAGACACGCCGCACGACAACGCCCAGTTCTTGGTCTTTTGTTGCGCCGTCATCCGGGCGGTGGACAAGTACGCGGAAATCCTGCGTCTGTCCATCGCCACTGCTCACAACGATCACCGGCTGGGAGCCAACGAAGCGCCACCGGCCATCATCTCGATCTTCCTCGGCGATCAGCTCAATGACATCATCGAGCAGATTGAGAAAGGGGGAGCCAAGAGCACCAAGCAGGGCGGCCTGTTCGAGACGGGGGTATCGATCCTGCCCAAACTTCCCAAGGACGCCGGCGACCGTAATCGCACGTCACCGTTCGCCTTCACGGGCAACAAGTTCGAGTTCCGCGCCGTGGGCAGCAGCCAGAACATCGCCGGACCGAACACGATTCTCAACACGATCGTGGCAGAGTCGCTCGACCACATCGCCAGCGCCCTGGAAGCGGACGTCAAGTCCGGCAAGTCGCTCACGGCCGCCGTTCAGGCTCTGTTGCCGACCCTGATCAAGGAGCACAAGCGCATCATCTTCAATGGCGACAACTACACGGAGGAATGGCACTGCGAAGCCGAGAAGCGCGGACTGCCGAACATCAAGAACACCGTCGATTGCTTGCCGGTCATCCTCAAGAAGGAGACCATCAGCCTGTTCACCAAGTATCGCGTGTACACGGAAAAGGAACTGCAGAGCCGCTACAACATCCTGTCGGAGAATTATGTCAAGACGGTCAACATCGAGGGACAGATGACCGCCTACATGGCCAAGGTTTTGCTTTTGCCGGCCGCCCTCCGCTATCAGGGAGAAGTGGCCACGACCGTCAACGCCACCAATGCCGCCGGCATCGACAACTCCGATCAGCTCGATTTCCTCAAGAAGCTGACCGCCGCCATCAGCCCGTTGCAGCGCAGCACCAACGACCTGGAAAAGGCGCTGGCCCACCTCGCCAATGGCGATGCCTACGCCCACGCCAAGCACATGCGCGACAAGGTCATTCCAGCGATGAATGACGTTCGCAAGGCCGGCGACACCCTGGAGACAATGGTCGCCGAGGACCTGTGGCCATTGCCGAGCTACCGGGAAATGCTGTTCATCAAATAGCGTGCTGTATGACGCGGCATGTCGAATGGACCGACCGCGGTCTTTCGCGGCCGCGAACGGCAGGACGCAGGTTTGTTAGCCTGCACTCGCGTTCGCGCGCCGTTCGGCAATGTTTGAGCATCGTTCAGGCTTGATTGCCGTCCACGACCGGTCTCGTCAAGACTCATCGGCCACCTCCATTCCATCACGCGCCGTTTACATTTCCCATCACGCTGCTACGATTCCTTGGAAAGGAAATCATGCTGATGGAACTCCCCAAGCAGTACGATCCGCACGAATCCCAGCGGCGCTGGCTCGATTGGTGGCAGCAGCACGGCTTCTTCCATAGCCGGCCCGATCCGAACCGGCAGCCGTTCTGCATCGTCATCCCGCCGCCGAACGTGACCGGGGCGCTGCACCTCGGGCACGCGCTCAACAACACGCTGCAGGACATCCTCATTCGCTGGCGGCGGATGCAGGGCTACAACGCCATGTGGATGC
Organism: Planctomycetota bacterium; assembly: GCA_016873095.1. Taxonomy (GTDB): domain Bacteria; phylum Planctomycetota; class Planctomycetia; order Gemmatales; family Gemmataceae; genus VGYC01. The sequence continues at coordinate 31,192 of VGYC01000056.1, forward strand.
CGGGGACCGATCACGCCGGCATCGCCACGCAGGCCGTGGTGGAGCGGCGGCTGCGCGAGGAGGAAGGCAAGACCCGCCACGACCTCGGCCGCGAGGAACTCGTCCGCCGCATCTGGCAATGGAAAGACCAGTACGAGGCCCGCATTCTCAATCAACTTCGCGAGCTGGGCTGTAGCTGCGACTGGGAACGCACCCGCTTCACGCTCGACCCGATCTGCGCCAAGGCGGTGCGGCGGACCTTCTTCAACTTCTTCCGCGACCGGCTCATCTTCCGCGGCAAACGGCTGGTCAACTGGGATACTCACCTGCAAACTGCCGTCGCCGACGATGAGATTTTTCACGAGACGGTGAAAGGCGGCTTCTGGACGTTTCGCTATCCAGTGAAAAAGCCCCCCTCTCCCTCCGGGAGAGGGGCCAGGGGTGAGGGTCTCAGCCCCACGCCGGAACCACATCTTGCATCAGGATCAGGATCCATACCCCCCCTCACCCCAACCCCTCTCCCAGAGGGAGAGGGGCAAGAATTCATCCGCTTCTCCACCACGCGCCCCGAGACCATGCTCGGCGACACCGCCGTCGCGGTGCATCCCGACGACCCGCGCTACCAGCACCTCATCGGCAAGCAAGTGACAGTGCCGCTGGTCGGCCGCGATATTCCCATCATCGCCGACAAGGATTTGGTGGACCCGACACTCGGCACCGGGGCCGTCAAGGTCACGCCCGCGCACGATCCAAACGATTACGCCTGTGGCTTGCGCCACAACCTGCCGATGATCAACATCCTGAACCCTGACGGCACCATCAACGCCAACGGCGGCCCGTTCGCCGGGCTTGACCGTCTCAAGGCCCGCGAGCGCGTCACCGAGGAGATGGAGAAGCTCGGCCTGTTCGATGGCCGGGAGGACCGCGACATCGACCTGGCCCACAGCGACCGAAGCAAGACGCCCATCGAACCGTACCTCTCCGACCAGTGGTTCGTGAAGATGGCGGCACCCTCACCCCAACCCCTCTCCCAGGGGGAGAGGGGCAGCGAGGGCCTGGCTCAGATGGCGATGGATGCCGTCAGCGATGGCCGGGTGCGCTTCTTCCCGCCGCGCTATGCAAAGACGTATCTCGACTGGCTGGGCGAGAAGCGCGACTGGTGCATCAGCCGGCAACTGTGGTGGGGGCACCGCATTCCGGTGTGGGAAGTCACATTTCCCCACGACGAGACCTTTAGAACAAAGATCCGTGAATGGGATGAGATTGCAGAAGAGATCATTAAATCCGGCGCTCCGGAAGAGACGAAGCAAAAGCTTCGCGAAAAAAGGCAAGCGTTCTTCAGTGACAGCACAGGCGGCCTCTCGAATGAGATATTCAAGCGCTACGGAGACAAAGTGGAGCTGCAATTCCGGCCAAACGAGGATGGCACGTTCTCGTTTCTGGCTTGCGTTCAGCCAGACTGCGAATCAATCGAAAGGGAACTTGAGGATGTGTTTGGCTTCAAGCAAGACCCCGATGTTCTCGACACCTGGTTCAGCTCCGCCCTGTGGCCGCACTCCACGCTCGGCTGGCCCGAGATGACACCGGAGCTGGCCTATTACTATCCAACCAGCGTGCTCGTCACGAGCCGCGGCATCATCACGCTGTGGGTGGCGCGGATGGTGCTTACCGGCCTTTACAATCTGGGGAAGATCCCGTTCCAGCACGTGTACATCCATCCGACCATCCTCGACGGCTTCGGCGAGACGATGAGCAAGTCGAAGGGCAACGGTGTCGATCCGCTCGACATCATCGCCAGCTATGGCTGCGACGCACTGCGCTTCGGCATGGCCCAGCTTGCCACCGAGACGCAGGACAGCCGGATGCCGGTGGCGAATGTCTGCCCGCATTGCAGCACGCTGGTGCCGCAGAAGCGCGAGCACATGAACATGCGGACGCGCAAGGTCACCTGCCCGAGCTGCAAGGAGCCGTTCCGCCCCGGCGGGCCCTGGTCCGGCGAGGATGCCGAGTTCAAGACCGCCAAGCAGGCGTCGGAGCGTTTCGAGGCGGGTCGCAATTTTGCCAACAAGATCTGGAACGCCGCCCGCTTCCTGCTCATGAACCTGGATGGGTACACGCCGGCCGCCGTCCGCGTGCAGGAGTTGCCGATCGAGGATCGCTGGATCCTGAGCCGGCTGGCGACGACGACGGTGGCCGTCACCGAGAGCCTCGAGGGCTATCACTTCAGCGAGGCGGCCAAGCTCATCTACGAGTTCACCTGGTCGGAGTTCTGCGACTGGTACGTGGAGATGAGCAAGGGCCGGCTCAAGGACGCCGCCGCCCGTCCTGCCGCCCAGCGCATCCTGGTCGGCGTGCTCGATGGCATCGTCCGGCTGGTGCATCCGATCATGCCATTCGTGGCCGAGTCGCTGTGGCAGGCGCTCCACGAAGCCGCCTTCGAGCGCGGCTTGCCGAATCCCGACCCGGCCATGGAGAGCGTCGTCATCTCCCCCTGGCCCGCCTATCCCGCGGAGTGGCAAGACGCCGCCATGGAGAAGCGGCTCGCTCACATGCAGGAGCTGATTCGCGCCGTCCGGGAGGTTCGCAACCGCTACATGATCGACCAGCGCAGGCCGCTGGACGCCAACGTGAAGTGCGCTCCGCCCATCGCCGCCGACTTCGAGCAGCTTCGGCCTTTCATCCTCCAGCTCGCCGGCATCGGCAAACTTGAGCTGGGTCCCGATGTCGGCAAGCCGCCGCAGTCCGCCGGCCACGTCGATCCCGATTTCGAGGTGTTCGTGTCGCTGGAAGGCCTCATCGACGTCGCGGCCGAGCTGAAACGCCTCGACAAGCAGATCGCCGAGAAGCAGAAGCACCTGCAGAGTGCCCAGGCCAAACTCGCCAACTCCAGCTTTGCCGACAAGGCGCCTCCCGAGGTGGTGCAGCAACAACGCGACCTTGTCGATGAACTCGGCAAGCAGCTTCGCACGCTCGAGAGCAATCGCAAGGAGCTGGGCTAGTCGCTGCACCCGGCCGGCTGCTGGCCGGCTTTCACTTTTTCGGCGTCTCCGGTTCTTCCTTGAAGTCCCCGGTGTAGGGCGTGCCATCGATCGCGCCGCTGATGGTGCCGGCAAACTCTTGCTCGACGCCTAAATTTTTGTGTTTGCCGGCGAAGCGCGAGGACGTACCCGCCGGGTCTCCCTTCTGGGGTTTGGCTTTCAAAACGACCTCGAAGGCCGGCTCCTTGATGGTCAACAGCAGCTGATTATCCTTGGCCTTTATTGGCGCTGCAGTCTTGTGATCGCTCCCCAGCACAAAGATCGTTGCCTCCTGGTCGGGGTGGCTGACCGTGAACTCGACGTGGAACTCGCCGCCGCCCCAGCCAGCGACGGCGCCGCCGTTCGGTCCTTTCCCGTGTGCGTGAGCATGCTTGCCTTTCGAGCGCTTCTGGGAGTCCTTGCCGGCCTGGTTGTCGGGGATTTCCCGCTGCGTACAGCCGGAGACCAGGGTCAAGGCAGCCGTCACGGTCAAGCCGGCGGACAGGATTCGCATGCAATTCATACTTCGTCCTCCCAGATCAATGTTACGTTTCGGACAATCGTCTTCATGCGGGCAGGTCGCTCAGGCGCTCTTCCTCCAGGTTTGCCGCGGTAGCCAGGCGTACGGCGTCCTGGCCGCTGAAGCGCCAGAACAGGCCGGGGTGGATCAGGAATTCACAAAAGGTCGCGGTCACCAGGCCGCCGAGGATGACCGTGGCGACGGGATAAAGGATCTCGCGTCCTGGCTGCTGGCCGCCAACGACCAGTGGCACCAGGCCGATCCCGGCGGTCAGCGCCGTCATCAGTACCGGAGACAGTCGCTCCAGGCTGCCGCGCAGTACCATCTCTGTGGTAAAGCCCTCGCCCTCTACTTTCATCAGATGAAGATAGTGCGTCATGAGCAGGATGCCGTTGCGGACGGCAATGCCTCCCAGCGAGATGAAGCCGACTAGGCTGGCGACCGTGAGCGACTGCCCGGTCAGAACCAGTGCCAGCACGCCGCCGATGAACGCCGTCGGCAGCGCGTTGAGGATCTGCAAGGTGATCCGCACCGATGGGAAGAGAATCATCAACACCACGAACATGCCCACGACCGACACGGCGGCCAGGACAATGATCAGCGTCGTCGCCCGCTGCTGGCTCTCGAACTGGCCACCGTACTCGACGAAGTAACCTTCGGGCAGCGTCACGCGCTCGCGGACGCGTTTCTGGATGTCGGCCACGGCGCCGGCGAGGTCGCGATGCTGGGTATTGCAACGAAGGACGATCCGCCGCCGGGCATTCTCGCGGTTGACGGCGTTGGGGCCGGTGCCCGTTTCGATCTCGGCCAGCTCGCGCAGCTCGACCTGGCCGCGGCTCCGGGGCAGGTCGATCCGTAGCCGACCCAGGTTGGCGTAATCGGTGCGGTAGGCGTCCTCGAGTCGCACCAGCAGATCGAAGCGCCGCTGTCCCTGAAGCACTTGCGAGACCACTTCGCCCTGCAATGCGGTTTGAAGAATCTGCGCGACATAGGCGCGGGTCACGCCGTAGCGGGCCAGGTCGTCGGGCCTGAGGCGGATGTGCAACTCGTCGGTTTGCCGGATCGACTCGACGACCGGCGGCGTCAGCCCGGGAACGTCTTGAATGGCGGCCCTGGTCTGCTCGGCGAGGCGGACCAGTGTATCCAGGTCGTCGCCGTGGATCTTCACGGCAATTTGCGCGTAGACTCCGGAGACCATGTGGCTGATCAGGTGTGCCAGCGGCTGCTCGACTTCGATGTCCACGCCGGGTACTTCTTCACGCAACTCGGCGAGTAGCTGCTTGAGGATGTCTTCGCGCCCGCGGCCGCACACGGGATTGATGCTCAGGATGTACTCGCCGGCATTGACCGGCTGGGCGTGCTCATCGAGCTCCGCTCGACCCGTGCGGCGGACGAAGTGCAGGATTTCGCCATCGGGGTTGCTTGCCGACTTCTGCAGCTGCTGGAACTTCGCATCGATGATACCCGACACCTTGCTTGACGCCTCCAGCGACGAGCCGGGCGGCAAGGTCACATTGACTTGCACGCTCCCCTCGTCGAACTGAGGCAAAAAGTCGCGGCCAAGATGCGCCAGCCGCCAGCCGGCAACGCCGACCATCAGCCAGGCGCCGAGCAGCAGCCAGCCCGGCCGGGCCATGCTGAAGCGGATCAGGTAGCCGGCGGCCCACTTGAAGGCGCCGAGCAGCGGACCGTCTCCCGTGCGGTGCGTGGCCTTCGAGTGCGGCAGCAGATAGTACGACAGCACCGGCGTCACCGTCAACGACACCGTCAGTGACGCCAGGATCGACACGATGTAGGCGATGCCGAGCGGCGCGAACAGCCGGCCCTCGACGCCGGACAACGCGAACAGCGGGATAAAAACGAGAATGACAACCGCCGTGCCGAAGACGATGGCGCTACGGATCTCCTTGCTTGCTTCATAGACCACGCGCAGCGCCGGTCTGGGAGCTGGCAGGGCGTTGTTCTCCTTGAGCCGGCGAAAGATGTTCTCCACGTCAACGATGGCGTCGTCCACCAGTTCGCCCATGGCGACAGCGATGCCTCCCAGCGTCATCACGTTGATCGACAGTCCCGTTCCCGTGAACTTGCTCAGCAGCCGGAAGACCAGCGTCGTGATGACCAGCGACAGCGGGATGGCCGTGAGGGTAATGAACGTGGTGCGGAAGTTGAGCAGGAACAGGAACAGGACGATGAGCACGAGCACGGCGCCGATGACCAGAGCCTCGCCGACGTTGAAGATGCCGCGATCGATGAAATTCTTGAGGCGGAACAGCTCCGAGTTGATGATCAGGTCCGCGGGCAGCGACGTCTCGACCTCGTGCAGGGCGGCGGCGATCTGGTCGGTCAAGGCCCGGGTATCGACATGGGGCTGCTTGGCGATGGTGAAGACCACAGCCGACCGGCCGTTGACGCTGCCGTCGCCGCGCTTGAACTGTGGGCCTTCAGCCACGCGGGCCACTTGCTCCAGCAACACGGGTCGTATCACGTCGCCCTTGATGGGCACTTTGCGCAAATCCTCCAGCACTACCTTTGAATCAGGTCCGAGCCGGCCCAGCACGCGAATGGGCCGCTCCGACTCTCCCTGGACCGCGAAGCCGCCACTGGTGTTGATGTTGCTTTCCTTCAGGGCATGTTCGACCTGCTGAAGCGTTACGCCATATTCGAGCAAGGCGGCGGCATCGACGAGGATCTGGTACTGCTTGCGCTCGCCGCCCTGGACGAAGACCTCGGCAACGCCGGGAATCTTGCGCAGCCGCGGACGAACGACCCAATCGGCAGTGGTCCGCAGCGCCATCTGCTGCCCGTCGGCGGTTGGAAACACGACCTCGTGCCTTTTGCCGGCGATGGTCAGCACCGCATTCTTCAGATCTGCAGTCTGCAATCTGCCATCTGCAACTTCGACCGGCTCCCACGACGCCGGCCGATGCCGGTCCACGGGCCGCCAGGCCAGGACGTGCGCTGGCTTACCGGCCGGCCTGACCAGTTCGGCGACGTAACCGGTCGTGCCGATTGGCGCCAGCTCGCCGCCCCGCGGGCCCTGCTGGCGATATGGCCCGTCGCAATAAATCTGCAACATCTCTATTGACACATAGAGCCTGTCTATTGTCTAGTTTGCGGTTATGGAAAGCAGTAACCAAGGAAGGTACTCGACCCTTGATGTACGGGTGCGAGCTG
>VGYC01000057.1 GCA_016873095.1 Planctomycetota bacterium
TCGGGACCATCACCGCCATGCGGTAAAACGGGCCTGCTTCGGCAGACCCATCATAGGCTCGACCGGAGCCTTTTATATTGACCTGCATCGGGGCACGCCTCGTCGGTCTGAGGCGAAGCCTCGCTAGAATAAAAGCGGAGTCTCTTTCCGATCCGGAGGGCGCCGGCGAATGGACAGTCAGACCCCGTCAAGAAACGGCCCCGCCGAGCAGCCGGATGGACAGCCGGAAGCCAGGGATTTTTCCGGTCAAACGCTCGGAGAATTCTACGTGCTGCGCCGCCTCGGCCAGGGGGGCATGGGACAGGTTTACCTGGCGGAACAGACCTCCCTCAAGCGCAAGGTGGCGCTGAAAATCCTGCGCGACGACCTGGCCGCCGATGAGAAATCGCTGAAACGCTTCGAAGTCGAGGGCATGAATGTTGCGCGCGTCACGCACGCCAACATCGTGCAAGTGTACGCCATCGGCAAGGAGAAGGGCCTGCACTTCATGGCCCTGGAATACGTCGAGGGCCGAAACCTGCGCGACTACCTGAACAAGAAAGGCCCCCCGGAAACGCTGGTGGCACTGAGCATTATCCGTCAGGTGGCCGCCGCCTTGCACCGCGCCTGTGAGCTTGGCATCATCCATCGCGATATCAAGCCGGAAAACATCTTGCTCACGCGCAAGGCCGAGGTCAAGGTGGCCGACTTTGGCCTGTCGCGCTGCTTCGCCGACAATGTGCAGCCGCTCAACATCACGCGCTCCGGCGTTAGCATGGGCACGCCTCTGTACATGAGCCCCGAGCAGGTGCAGGGGTTGCCGGTGGATCATCGCGCGGACATCTATTCGCTGGGGGTGACCAGCTACCACATCTTCGCCGGGCATCCGCCGTTTCGCGGCACCTCGCCATTCGACGTGGCCGTCCAGCACGTGCAAAACGACCCGCAGCCGCTCGGGCAGATTCGCCCCGATCTGCCGGCGGAACTGGTTGCCATGATCCATAAGATGATGGCGAAGAAACCCGATGACCGCTATCAGTCCGCCCGCGAGATCGTCAAGGAAATCGGCTGCCTGCGTGACGCCATCGCAGGCGCCGCGGGCGGGAGTACGACCAGCACGATCCCCAATCCAATCATCACCGTCGGCCCCTCTCCGCCCAGGCCGGCGGATTCCATCCTCACGCAAGCGCTGCCGGCCTATCGTCCGCGCAAATGGCTGGGGTGGCTGGTCGCCGGGACCATAGCGGCCGCCCTGATTATCGGCGTCGTGCTGGGACTCGTCACCCGCAAGCCAGCCGCGCCTTTGCCTGCCGGGCACGACCCGTTGCTGGCGCAACTGGATCGCAAGCAGAAAGAGGAAGACATCGTCAAGCTTGTGCACGAGCGCGGTCAGTCCAAGGTGGCCCTCGATATCGCCGAGGGCCTGAACCAGGCCATCAAGCTCGGCTTCAGCTACCTCAAGGACCGGCGGCTCAACGAAGCCGGCGAGTTCTTCAAGGGGCTCGATGATCCGGGCATGAGCATTCAGCTGCGCAATCTCGGCAGGCTCGGCCAGGCCATGACCCTTGCCTTTCAGGACAAGCCTGATGAGTCCAATAACATGTTTATGGTCGCGCTTCGCATCAAGAAGGACAACGAAAAGGGCTTCAATCGATCGATCGTCTTCAGCAACCCCGCGGTTCGAGAGATGGTCGCTGAAGCGCTGCACCACAATCACCGCAATTCTCCGGCCACTTTCCCCGCCTGGCTGGAGCCGATGCGCCGGGTGCCGGACGTCGGCAAGCGGCCGGAGGCAAAGTAGCATGCATCGTATCGTCATTCCCGGCGACGACCCGCCGCAACTACAAGGTTCGCCGCACCTCGAACGACTGCGGCCCTTCGGCGAGGTGAAACTCTACCTCGACCGCCCAGCCGACGATCAGGAGAAGCTGCGTCGCCTCGAAGGCGCGACCATTCTCATCAATTCGCGCGGGGCGGTGAGATGGCCGGGACATCTCCTTCGGCAATTGCCGAAATTGCGCCTGATCGCCACCTGCGGCATCGGCACGGATGCACTCGATCTGGTCGCCGCTCGCGAGTTGGGCATCGTCGTTTGCAATATCCCGGCGCAGACGGCGCCAATCGTCGCCGAGCATGCCCTTGCTCTCTTGCTGGCCACGGCGCGGCGCCTGGCTTTTCACACGGACGCCATCAAGAACGGGCTCTGGGTGTTCAAGGATAGTGTTTTTCTGCGGGGCAAGACGCTGGGTATCGTCGGCGCCGGTCCGATCGGCGTCGAGACTGCGCGGCTGGCTCGAGCCATCGGCATGAAGGTCGTCGCCTGGTCGTTTCACCCCTCTGAAGAGCGCTCGCGCACGCTTGACATTCCGTTTGTCTCGCTTGATGACTTGATTCGCTGCGCCGACGCAATCAGCATCCATGTAAAGCTGACGGAGCAGTCGCGTGGCATGATCGGCAAGCGTGAACTGGCGCTGATGAAGCCGGGCGCCTTCTTGATCAACACCGCACGCGGGGCGATCGTGGACACCGCAGCCTTGATCGAGGCTCTACGCGAGGGCCGGCTTGGCGGAGCCGGCATCGACTGCTATGACGAGGAGCCGCTGCCGGCGAATCATCCGCTACTGAGCTGCCAGCAAGTCGTCCTCACGCCGCACAATGCCGATCAGACCCCGGAAGGCACGGAGATTCTCAACGGGAGAGCCGTGGACAACGTGGTCGCTTTTCTGGAAGGGAAGCCCTGTAATCGGGTCGTCTGACGTGCGTCCGGCTTGCAGCCGGCCAAGGTTGCCGATGGGGTGGTGGAAACCGAGCAAGCTAGAGACTCACGCCAGTAACCTTCAGTGCCGGTTTGCGGCGGCGCTTGCGACGCTTGTGAGCACGGGGCATGGCGACGGCGCCGGCAATGGCGGCGGCCATTGCGAAGCCGCAATCGATGCGTTCGTGCTTGTCGGCCACCAGCCATTCACCGCCGTCCTCGGTATTGAAGATCGGCTCGTCCTGACGGGCCAGCTGGGCGTAAACAAAATCGATGGCCCAGTGCGCTGAAGATTCCTGTAGCTGCTCGGACTCCTCGGGCTGGCGATTGTCTTGCTGATCCAGCTGTTCGCCGGCGGGCACGACGGGCTGCGCCTGAGCGGGCTGCCCGTTGCCGTTCATCACCGGCCACAGCCAGTCGACGCTGAAGTGACGTTGCAGAAACTCGACATCATTCTCGCCACGGAGGTTGGCGAGGCGTATGTTCGCTTCCTCCCCTTGCTCGGCCGGATTATCGCCAAGATTGCCGGCAGCGGATGCCGTACCGCTCACAGTCAACGTATTCGTGCTGCTGGATAGCTCGGTGCCCTGCGAGACGCGCAAGACCAGGTTGAGGCGGCTGTTGCTGTTGAATGTGGCAGTGCTCACCGGGAAGGGCACACCCAGCGGGCTGGCGCTAGCCACGGCCGGCGAGTTGAGCACGTTTGCCGTCGGCGGCGGCGTTGCCGGGGCAGGCACGGCCACCGTGAACACCGTGCCGCCGAGCTCACTGATTTTCGGCGTGCTGAAATCGTCAATGGTCACGACAAACGTGACCACGTCCTTGCCTGGCTTGTCGCTGCTTGCGACGCGCGTGACGGAAGTCGGATGACCGACAATGGCAATCCAGTTCGCGCCGTCGAAGTAGAGCAGTACCGGATCGGGGTCGTCGTGGTCGATCTCGAACTTGAAATTCAGCGTGGCCTGCGCGCCGGCACCGTCCTGAACGCCGGTTATGCGGACATCGAAAAAAGCCACGGCGGCGGCAGCGTTCTTTTGCCCGGCAATTTGAATGTTCCCGGGCGTGGAACTGACTGGGTTATCACCGTAGCCGGCAATCCACAAGGTGGCCGGGGTGGAACTGCCGGAGCCTAGGGTGAGCGTGCCCTGGGCAGTCGAACCTTTCTTTCCCTGGATTTCGCGTGTTTCGGCCGGCGCCCCGTGCGTCGCCGTTTGAGTCTGCGAGTCGCCGATGTTCTCCGGTTTGCCGAGCACTGTGTGCACGACAACGGATTGCCAGCCGTCCTCGGAGCCGTCATTGATCGTGACGGTGATGACGAAATCACCCTCGCGGTCAAAGACTCGGGAAATCTGGAACGACTTGTCGTGGCTCAGGACAAGTGGAATGCTGCCCTTGCCATCCCCGAAATTGACGGATCCCGTCCAGGTTTCCGTTCCCGGATCGACAAAGAAACCAGTGCTTGTGTAGGTCGCGCCGATGCTCAAGATGGCGTTTGGGCCGAGCGTGACCTTCGGCGCTACGTTGGCCACTGTCAGCGCCAGCTCGCCAAGGGTCGTCGCCGACAACGGTGAGAAGGATGGAACCTCTGTGACGGTCTCCGTCCCACCGAATACGCTCGCTGCCAAGAGCGGCGGAACCTCGCCGCCCAGGACGGAGGCGACCCACGCCCTAAGATCTTGCGGGATTTGTGAGGTCTCGACGGAAAGCGCCGCGACGCTCAATCTTGTTGTTACATTGTTTGGGACGGTGATGGACAGTCCGCGCAGCTGTTCAGCAGAAAGCAACCATGTGGCGACATCCAGCTGCGTGCCTGCGGATAGGACCGCACCCGGCGGCATGTTGCCAATCACGATGAAAACCGACTCGTCACTATCCGCCGGATGTGCCTGAATGTTGAGCGCGATGGCCGAGCCTTCCGGGCCGCTGGCGGCAGCGGTCGTGAGCGTCGGCGCCCCGACTTCAGGCAAGGCGTTTATTGTCAACACTTTCTGAATGGCCTGACCGCTGCTGTCCATTGCCTCGACCACAATGTGGTAGGGGCCATGTCCGTCGTTGAGCTTGGCGTTGGTCAGCAGCAGGTTGCCCTGTATTGTGAAGAAGTCGTTATCATTAACGCCTTCGCCCTGCACCAAGCTGAAAGAGTGTGCGTCGCCGTGATCCTGATCAATGGCGAACAACTCACCGATGACGGTTCCCACTGGACTGTTTTCGCCAACGCTGGCCGCGCTAACACCTATGTCTGTTGGTGCATCGGCGGCATCGGTGACCGTGATGTCGAAATCCTTGACCGTCGAAAGGCCGTCTTGGTCCGTGGAAGTGATGCGAATCGTAAAGGTCGACTGCACCTCGAAATCCAGCGGCTTGCTCGTAACCAGCTGGTTACCCTCAATCGCGAATGCCAGGTGATCGCTACTTCCGTCGATGGGGACGATTTCGTAGAGGAAAACGTTGTCCTGGTCGGGATCAACGGTCGAAAGCAAGCCAACTACAGACCCAGCAAGGCTGTTCTCGTTGACCGAGGTCGCATCCAAGCTGATGTCGTAGGGCGCCTCATTCACGTCCGCCACGCTGACATCAAAGTCCTTTTCCGTGGACTGGCCATCCTGATCCGTGGAGCGAATCCTGATAGTATGAGTTGATTGCGACTCGAAATCCAAGGGCGCATTGGTGACCAGCTGGTTTCCCTGAATCGCAAATGCCAGGTGATCGTTGCTGCCATCGATGGGCACGATCTGGTAGACAAAGTTGTCGTCGTTTTGATCGGGATCGGTGGTTGACAGGTGGCCAACAACAGAGCCCGGCGGAGAATCTTCAGATATCACGTCGCCGCTGAGAACAATGTCGGTCGGAGGCGCCGGTGGCAACGCCTCCGTACCGAACAAGTCCAACCCGAGGTAGCTGGCTACACCACTGTCGCCGACGTTGCGAACCCCCGCCTCCAGAGTGTAAGTACCGGTGGTGGCGAAAGTAAACTGCCATGAGGTCCAAGACGTGGAGCCGTAGTTGCCGACCTGGGAGACGCTCTTGCTGAAGAGCGTTGCAATGACCGTACTGCCCGACTTGAGGAGCACTCGGCCGTCATCGTTGTATGGCAAGTAATCGGTTGTGTCGAAAAACGCGTGCCCGCTGACGGTCTGCCCCGCCTGGGCAGTGAAGGTCTGCGACACCGAGACGTACTGGTTGACGGTGCCGGACTGCATCAAGGCGAATCGGCTACCTTGCGTCGCGGTGTACAGCTGATCGCCTTGATAGCTGCCAACAGTGGAAATGTTGCCGCCGCTGGTGGTTTGCGTCCAACCTGCCAGGCCGTTTTCAAATCCAGGATTGAGGAGGCTGACTGGATTGCCTTGGGCTGTGGGGACGACTCGGGTTTCGAGCAATTCCAGAGAAAGTGTCTGCCGAAGTCTTCTCCGTATGCTTCCTCGGCGCAACGCACGACGACTGGGGCTGTCCCCGCGGAATATGCGTCCAAATGGTGCGAGCAACAGCAACATCAACGGCTCGCTTGAACCGGACCAGTAATGGCAAATGCCATCGAGTTCATGCGAATGAGCGTGAGAAACTAGACGGACACAGCAGTCACTACCGGGCGCGACGGATTGTTGGAGCAGGTTTCAGGCAAGCTTTCTGGAATCAGCATCGCAGAGCCTGGGCACCTGTCCCTGTTAATTCCCAAGGGGTAAGTCTGGCGGAAAGGTGCTGTAAAGTCAAACAGATTCTCAGAAAATCGCGATAATCGGCAAATGGCGCCAAGTCTGGCATGATGTACAGATGCACATTTATGCTGTGCGGCGGCTACGCAAGTTTCCCCGGCCCCTGCGGATTTTTGCTCTCCCCGACAATCGGAAAAGCCGTTATAACCCGCCCGCGATTTGGTCGATAATGACCGCGGACCCCGCACGAAGGGAACGAAGGAGGAGAGGATGTCGCGTTCAAGCAGAAACTGGCAATTCCTGGGGAGCCTGGCAATCCTGGCCATGTTCGCGCTGTCGGCCCCAGCGCAGCAATTCCCGCCCGGCAAGCCGGCCGCCGTCGTCAACGGCGAACCCATTCTCTTCTCGGACCTCAAGGCGCTCATGGACGATCGGCCGTCGCCGGTGCCGGTACCCAAGCAGCAGGAAGAAGCCATGGCGAAGGCGGCCCTCGAAGTCATCATCGAGGACCAGATCATGCGGCAGTTCCTGCGCAAGACCGTCGCCCCGATCCCGGCGGCCGACGTCAACAAGGAACTGGCCAGCCTGGGCGAGGTTCTCAAGAAACAGAACAAGACCTACGAGCAATTCCTCCGTGAAACCAAGCAGACCGACGAAGTTCTCCGCAAGGACATTGCCTCGCGCTTACAGTGGAAAGCCTTCCTCAAGGCCCGCATCAACGACAGCATGTGCAAGAAATACTACGACGATAACAAGATCTTCTTCGACAAGGTGACCGTCCGCGCCAGCCATATCCTCGTCAAGCTCAATCCCAACGCCAGCCAGGCAGAGAAGCAGGGCGCGTACAACAAGATCATGGCGATCCGCCAGGAAATCGTAGCCAAGAAAATCGACTTTGGCGAAGCCGCCAAGAGGTATTCCGATTGTCCCAGCAAGGACAAGCTGGGGGACATCGGCTACTTCCCATACAAGTTCGTGGTCGTCGAGCCGTTCGCTCGCGCCGCGTTCTCCTTGCCGTTGCACGAGGTTTCCAACGTGGTTGCCACCGATTTCGGCTACCACCTGATCAAGGTGACCGATCGCACCAAGGGAGAAGCTTCCAATTTCGAGCAGATCAAGGAAGGCATCCGCGAAGTCTACGCCCAGGATGTCGATCTGTACTCGAACATCATCAGCGAGCAGCGCAAGACGGCGAAAGTTGAAGTGTACCTGAAGTAAGGGGTGGGAATACGTGCCGCTGCGGCCTGGGGCCGATTTGGTCCCAGGCCGCGAGCGGCACACAAGCAAGGAGGTGCGGATGTTCGGCTTCAGAAATATCATGCGAGCGCTGGGCAGCGTGACCGCGCTGGCCATGCTTGTCGTTGCTTCGACCGCCCAGACGGTAGCGCCGACGCAATCGTCCTCGGTGGCGCCAACGGCGGACAAGGCAGTCGCCAGCGTCAACGGCGAGACCATCATGGTCTCCGAGGTGCAGAGTGCGATAAACGACGGCGCCCCGAAAGATGAAGCGATCAAGGAACTGGTTGACGAGATGCTCGTTCGCCAGTTTATCCGCAAGAGCGTGGCCGCTCCCACGGCGACCGACCTGGCCGCCGAGCGCGAAAAGCTGATCAAGCTTGGTGTCAAGAAGGAAGTCCTGCCGGCGGACAACGTGCTGGCCGCCAAGCTGCAATGGACCGCCTACGTCAAGGCGCGGATCACCGATGACATGTGCAAGAAGTACTACAGTGACAACAAGGTGTATTTCGACAAGGTGACCGTTCGGGCCAGCCATATCCTGATCAAGGTCAAGTCCGACGCCAGCCAGGCTGAGAAGCAGGTGGCCTACAACAAGGCAGCCGCCATCCGTCAGCAAATCACCGGCAAGGAGATCGAGTTCGCCGACGCGGCCATGAAGTACTCCGAATGTCCGAGCAAGGAGCGCGGCGGCGACATCGGCCATTTCGAGTACAAGTTCGCAATGACCGAGCCTTTCTCGCGCGTGGCCTTCGGCATGCAGATCGGCGAGGTTTCCACCGTTGTGGTCACCGCGGCCGGCTACCACATCATCAAGGTCACCGACCGCTCCAAGGGCGAAGCCTCCGAATTCGCGAAGTGCAAGGAATGGGTCCGCGAGGCCTATTCCCGCGACGTGGACCTGTACCAGGCCATCGTCAACCACCAGCGGCAGACCGCCCGCATCGACATTCTGATGAAGTAGAGTTGCCGGCAAAAATCAAAGCCGCGTGTGGCATTAAATTTGGCCAGGCTGCACGCGGCTTTGCCATTTTCCGCCATCGGGCACTTTCCCCTATCCGTCTATAACATGAATACTGTTATAGTGGGGTTATGGGGCCGTTCGCGGTCCGTCTAACCTGGGGGATTCGTTGCATGAAAGCTGGCATGTGGTTGACGGCGGCTGTTTTCTTTCTGGCAGGCCAGCGTGCGCAGACCCAGGAAAAGATCGCCGAAAAGGTAGCCGAGAAAGAGCCGGATTCGCTCGCCGATGATCAGAAGGCCCTGCGCGACGTGGGCGTCAAGACGGACGGACCGTCGCTCCTCGAGTATTTTCGCAAGCGTACCTTCGCCGAGGCGGATCCGGTGAAGGTCAAGAATCTGATCCGGAACCTGGGTGACGAAGACTTCCAGGTTCGCGAGAAGGCGCATCTGGAGTTGATCAACCTGGGCCCCAGCGCGGTGGCCGGCCTCAAGCAGGCGGAAAACCACGCCGATTCAGAAACGCGACGCCGCGTCGCCGATCTGAAGAGCGTCATCGAGGCCAAGGCCGATCCCGCCGTGCAGGCCGCCGTCGCGCGCTTGATTGCCCGCATCAAGCCGGCCGGCAGTCCAGAAGTCATCCTGGCGTACTTGCCGTTCGCGGCCGATTTGACCGTCGTCGATGAGCTGAGCACCACTCTCGGGCAAGTTGCCGGGGAAGGCGACAAGGTCGATCCGCTTGTTTTGAAAGCAGTCGAGGACAAGCATCCGCTGCGCCGCGCCGCCGCGGGCCAAGCGCTGACCGCCCTCAAGGGCAGTGCGCATCTGCCGGCGGCCCGCAAGCTTCTCAAGGACAGCGACCCAACCGTGCGGCTACGGCTGAGCATGGCGCTGGTGAAGCGCCGCGAGAAAGAAGCGCTGCCGGTGCTGATCGATTCGCTTGCCGTCTTACCGCGTGAGCAACTGTGGCCCGCCGAAGAACTTCTGGGCCGACTGGCCGGTGAGAAGGCGCCCGCCGTCTCACTCGGCACCAGCGAGGTTGACCGCAAGGCCTGCCGTGATGCCTGGGTTAGGTGGCTGGAGACCGAGGGCAGCAAGCTCGATCTCGCCAAGGTCAATTTTGCCAATGCCACTCTGGGTTACACCCTGCTGGTGCAGCAGCGCAACAACGGCGGCGGTCAGATTCTGGAACTCGACAAGGCTCGCAAGGTCCGCTGGAGCTTCGACCTCAACACCTATCCTGTGGACGCCCAGATCATCGGTCCGGACCGTGTCCTGGTGGCCGAGTACCAGGGCGGCCGCGTGTCCATCCGCGATTTCAAGGGCAACGCCAAGTGGGAACTGGGCGTCAACGGCAATCCCATCGGCGTGCAGCGTTTGCCCAATGGCAACATCTTCGTCGTCATGCAGAATCGGCTCACCGAATACGACCCCAAGGGCAAAGAGGTATTCACGTTTCAGGGCCCGCTCATGTTCCGGGCCCGCAAGCTGCCCAACGATGAGATCATCTTCATCACCAACGCCGGCCAGCTGGTCCGCATGGAGGCCAAGACGCAAAAACAGATCAAGAACTTCGGCGTCGGCAACCTGGCCAGCCTGTTCGGCAACGTCGACATCATGCCCAACGGCAATATCCTCGTGCCGCAATTCCAGAACAATCAAGTGGTCGAGTTCGACAAGGACGGCAAGCAGGTTGGCAACGCCGTCTCGGTGAACTTTCCCAACTCGGTCGTTCGTCTCTCCAACGGCAACCTGCTGGTGGGCAGCTTGAATAACCGGGCGGTGACCGAGTTCGACCGCAATGGCCGCGTCGTCTGGAGCCATCAATCGGACGGCATGGTCTTCAACGCGCGACGGCGCTGACCGGATCGTTACACATGGCCAGCGATCTGTTATTCGCCAATGAAGTTAACGACTTCGATTTCCTGGGTTCTTGCCGCCGGCTACGGATTGCTGGTCGCGTCGTTCGCGTGCGCGCAGCCAGGCTCCGATCCGCGCGCCCAGAATGACGAGCGGTTGCTGCGCGAGAAACAAGTCGGCACCGACGGCCCAGCGCTCATACGTTTTTTCAAGTCGCGCACGCCGACGCCCCAGCAGATCGCCGAGCTTTCCGCCAAGATCCAGCAACTTGGTGCCAGCTCTTACAATGATCGCCAGCAAGCCAGGGCGGACATCATCAAGGCGGGCGAACTGGCCAAGCCATTGCTCTTTGATGTGCTGAAAGACCCCAAGGCAAATCTGGAGACCGCACGCCGCGCCGAGTTGTGCCTCAGGCACCTGAACGAGGGCAACGAGGCGGTCCTGGCGGCTGCCGTCGCGCGAATGCTGGCCCGTGTGAGCCCCATAGGCGCCCACCAGACGCTTATCGACTACTTGCCATTCGCCGACGCTCAGGTCGTTGAGGACATCCAGAGTGCCCTGGCCACGCTCGGTGCACGAGACCCGGAGCATCGCAAAGTGCTCACGCAAGCTCTGCACGGCGAGCATCCCAATCAGCGCATCGCAGCCGCGGTCGTGCTCTGCCGACAACGCACGGCCAGGGACCTGGACATCGTCGCGTCCTTGCTCAATGACCCAATTCCCTCCGTGCGATTGCATGTCGCCCTGAAGTTGGTGGAGGCCAGGGAGAAAAAGGCCATTCCCGTGCTGATCGAATTGCTCGGCAAGTTGCCGCCGGGCAACGCCTGGAAGGCCGAAGAGATGTTGATTCGTCTGGCCGGCGACAAGGCGTCAACCTTCGCCCAGACGTCGGACCTGCCGCCGGTGAAGCTTCAGCAATCCTGGAGTGATTGGTGGGCCCTCGCCAAGGACAAGATCGACCTTGCCAAGCTCGACCTGGCGCAATCATATCTGGGGCTGACCTTGATTTCGCAGATGGATCCGCGCGGCACCAACGGCAAGGTCTACGAGTTGAAGCCCAGCAAGGAAGTTGCCTGGCAGATCGATGGACTCCGCTATCCGCTTGATGCGCAAATTGTCGGCAAGGACCGCGTTCTCGTGGCCGAGTACCTCAATCGTCGCGTCACGGAGCGTGACCTCAAGGGCGTCATCCATTGGGAAAAGCAAGTGGACATGCCAATTGGCTGTCAACGGCTCAGCAATGGCAACACCTTCATCGCCACACGGCGGCAACTCTTGGTCGTGGAACCGAGCGGCAAGGAGGCGTTCAATTACGTTCATCAGAACACGAGCATAGCGGCGGCCACGCGGCTGCGCGACGGCCGCATGGTCGTTGTCAGCACCGGCGGGCAGCTAACCTGGCTCGACGCCGCCGGCAAGCCGGTCCGTTCTTTCCAGGTCGGTGCGGTGTACACGATGGGAGGCAATATCGACGTCTTGCCTGGCGATCGCATCCTCGTACCAGAATTTCGCAGCAACCGCGTCGTTGAATACGATGCCGAGGGCAAGCCGCGCTGGCAGGTCAGCGCGCAGCGACCGACCTCGGCCGTGCGCCTGCCTAACGGCAACACGCTGGTCGTCAACATGCTTGGCCAGCAGGTCGTGGAATTCAATCGCGACGGCCGAGAGGTGTGGAAGCACCAGACGGACGGCCGACCCTGGCGCGCCCGCCGGCGCTAGCGTAGGCGATGCTGACAGCGTCGTCTACAAGCTCAAGGAGTGAGCCGTTGACCCCGGCAAGGAACCCCACGATGCTTCGCATGATTTCACTGGCCATTCTCGTTGGTTGCGTCAGCGTGCTGACCGGTGCCGCCGGCGGCGACGACAAGGAACGCATTGCTCACGATGAGCAGATTCTCAAGACGGCGAACCTCAAGAGCGATGCCGAATCGCTGGTGTCATTTTTCAAGCGGCGTACCCTGCCCGTCGGGCATCAGCACAAGGTCAAGGAATTGATCCGCCAGCTCGGGTCCCAGTCATACCGCGAACGCGAGCAAGCGGCGGCCGAACTGCTCACGTTCGGTCCCGGAGTCGCGGAGTTGCTGCGTGCCGCCACCACGGACGAGAACCTGGAGATCGCCCGCCGGGCCGAGAAGTGTCTGCAGCGCATCACCGAGGGCGATCATGCCCGCGAGGTTCCCGCCGCCGCGGCGCGGCTGCTGGCCGCACGCAAGCCGGTCACTGCCATCGCCACGCTGCTGGATTTTCTCCCCTTCGCGGACAATGACGCCGTCGCTGACGAGGTCCGCAGCGCCCTGGCCGCGCTGGCGCTTCCAGAAGGCAAGCCGGACAAGTTGCTGCAAGCAGCCCTTTCCGACAAGACTCCCCTCCGTCGTGCTGCCGCCGCCGAGGCCCTGATCCGCGCTCAGGCCAAGGAGTTGCTGCCCGATATCCGCAAGTTGCTCCGCGATCCGGATCCAGGGGTCCAGCTGCGCGTCGCCATGACGCTCGCTCATGCAAAGGAGCGCGAGACTGTTCCTGTCTTGATCGATCTGCTGCCGCGACTGCCGCTTGTGGACGCCTGGCAGGCGGAGGACATCCTCTTTCGGATTGGTGAGAGCCACCAACCGCCATCGGTGTCGCTGGGCAAGGACGAAGCGTCGCGCAAGAAATGCCGCGATGCCTGGGCCGCCTGGTGGAAGGAGAATCAGCAGAAGGTCGATCTCGCCAAGCTGCGGGAAACGCCACGGCTGCTCGGTTACACGCTCGTCGTGCTGCTTGACCAGGGCACGGTCATGGAATTGAACGCCAAGAAAGAACCGCGCTGGCACATCGATAATCTCTCCTTTCCTCTCGACGTGCAGTATCTTCCCGGCGACCATGTGCTGGTGACCGAGTATCACGCCAGCCGGGTGAGCGAGCGCGACTTGAAGGGCAAGATCGTCTGGCAAAAGCGCGTCGTTGGGCCGCTCGTCGGTCAGCGGCTGGCCAACGGCAACACCTTCATTGCCACTGATAGCGTCCTCATGGAAGTGGACGCGAAAGGAAACGAGGTTTCGACCGCGACCATCCCCGGCGAGCGCATCATGAAGGCGATGAAGCTGCCCAATGGTGAGATCGCCTGCCTTACCACCGAGGCAAAGATGGTCCGCATGGACGCGACCGGCAAGATCCTGTTCAGCTTTCAAGTGCCGCTGACAACGAAACTGTTCGGTGGCCGCGTGCACATGCTTTCCAATGGTCATGTGCTCGTGCCGCACAACGGCGAGAACAAGGTCGTCGAGTACGGCGGCAACGGCAAGCCGGTCTGGGAAGTTGCCTGTGATCAGCCCGTCGCTGCCACCCGCCTGCCCAATGGCAATGTGCTCGTCACCAGTATGCTTCCCAACCAGGGCGCCATCGAGTACAACCGCGCCGGCAACGCCGTCTGGCAATACCGCTCCAACACCCGTGTCACCCGCGCGCTGCGACGATAGTATTACCAAGGAAAGCGTAGTACAACTTCACGCATGGCTTGATGGGTGTAACGAAGCTCCTGCCCATCAATCGATCCGCGACAAGGCAGTAGCCATCGTTCGGCGATCTCGCAAGATCACGCGACCGTGACCGCATCATTGCGGCCCGTGTCGCGATCTTGACTCGAATCAATCGGCATTTCTGACGCACCAAGAAAACTCGGGTGAAGCGTGGCAAACCTTGCCGGACTTGCCGGTGCTGCGCCCATTGCGGCACGGTCAAAGTCTTCGGGCTATTCGGACCATGCGCGGCCTGCCAGACATGCCAGGGATGGGTAAAGGGGGGAAGGACTGTTTTCCGCCGGTGTTGCGAACCGAATCGATTGGCAGGGGAAAATGGATGTCCCCGTGGCGGCCGGCGCGCGGAGCGGGCCTGCCGCATGGCCTGGAGGGGTCGCGGATGCGCTCCACAATCTATTGCCTTGGTTTGGGATTGGCCTGGCTGCTGGCGAATGCCGGTGTCCGGGGCGACTCACCGTGGGGCACTCCTGTCCAGGCACCTTCCGCTACGTCCGCGTCCGGGGCGACTTTGCCGACGATCGTGCAGCTTGGCCGCCCGGAGCCGCTTGCCCCCGAAGGCCACACTGTTACTCCCGTGAGCGCCACGGTCGCTTCCCCGAGCCAGCCCATCATCCGCGGCCAGGCGCCCGATGCGCTGCCGCCCGCGCCACCGCCGCTGCCGCCGCCGGCGCCGCCGCCCAGCGGTGTCGTTGGCGTTCCGGGTGTCACGCCACCCCCGCCCCCGCCGCCGCCCGGTGCTGATTTGCCGCTGCTGGCGCCGATTGACAAGGAAGAAGCGTACAACTGCGGCGTGGTCACGCGCGAATCCAGAGCCGGCTTGTTCGGCGGCGCCTGGGACAGAACCAAGGAGTTCGTCGGCGGTGCGCCGGGAGCGGTCACCGGCATCTTTCAGCCCGGCCCGGATCGCAAGCTCTTTCAGACGGACCATCGCTTCGATGCCTTCGCCGCTCCGGTCAGCTTCCCGTTCTACGCCACGCCGCCCCAGGCCACCACGGAAGCAAAGGTGCTGTTTCTTTACGATGACGTTCTGCCGAACCAGCAGGCGTTCCCCAACGCCGATAACTTCTTTCTGGGAGGCCAGCTTCGCCTTGCCGTTACCGACTGGCTGACCCTGGAAGTCAACAAGCTGGGCGGCATGTGGGTGCGGCCGCCCGGGGCCGGCACGCGCAGCGGCTTCAGCGAACTCTGGCTCGGACCCAAGTTCACGCTCATCAAGAATGAAAACAGCGGCAGTATTCTGGCTGCCGGCCTGACCTTCCAGGTCCCGGTCGGCTCCGCCAACATCGTGCAGCACACGGGCAGCCTGTCACTTGCACCTTATGTCAGCTTCGCCCAGAAGTTCTTCCCGGACTTCAAGTATGGCAGTATCATCCTGTGGAACACCACCGGCTACGCCTTTCGCACCGACAATGTTCGTAGCGAATACCTGTACTCGATGTTCCACGTCAACTGGGACATCCTGAACCTGCACATGTTCTACCCCGAGTTTGGCATCGGCTGGAACCTGTACACTCGCAACGGCAATGCCGGCAATCCCGCGCCCAACAACTTCGAAGGCAACGACTGGTTCAATTTCGGCAATCCATTCGCCGGCCGGAGCAACCTTTCGCTGTCCACTGGACTGCGCTGGAAAATCAACGAACACCTGCAAACCGGCTTCGCATTCCAGTTCGGTGTGCTGCGCACTCCCAACAACTGGGAGAACTGGGGTGCGACCGTCGACTTCCGCATTATCTATTAGAAGCGATCGGTCACAGATTGGGTGATCGAGACTTCGACCCGATCAGTCTGGACTTGCGCGTCGCGAAAAACAGGCCCAGTCCGGACAACGTGGTTTGTCCCGGTTCCAGAACGGTCGGCTGGCAGCTGACCTGGAATCCCTGGCTCGTCAGGTGCTTTTCCAGAAGGGCCGTGGAGAAGGTGCCGGCGCCGGCGACCTGATAGCATTCGGGGAATGAGCCAAGGTGATATTCGCCGCAGATGGCATCGATGCAGTCGAGATGCCGGGCCGTGAGCAGGATGGGCCATTCGGCGCCCTCGCAATCGAGCTTGACGAGCCGGATGCGGCGCTGTCCGTTTTCGCTGGCGTTCGCCACAAGCTCATCAAAAGCCACTGTAGCCACGCGGCAGGCTTTCGCTCCAGCTTCGGCAACGGCGCCGGCGCCTGTGTTGCGCTTGTCGGCGTGATTGGCGAACGGCAAATCGGCGACCGCCAGGTCCGACCGCCAGACGATACGATTGTAGATGCAAACGCGCGGTCCATGGCCGCGCAAGTTGCGTTCCAGAAGGCAGAAGTTATTCGCGTCGGCCTCGTAGCAGAAGACACGACCCGCCCCGCGGCGTAGAACCGCGAGAGCGAAAGCGCCGGTGTGAGCACCAACATCAACGATCACGTCATCAGGCTCGAAGCGCTCGCACAGCCGATACTCATTCCGAATGACCACATCGCGAAACAGTCGCCGGTCAATGGTCCCCGGCCGGAGCCGCCAGCGCCAGGGCTTGTGCCGCAGCAGCTGATAGCGTCGCTGAATTCCACCCAGTAGGCTCATGAGGCCATCGTAGCCGGTTCGCACGAAAATGAGCAACCGGAAGTGGTCGAGCCGCGTGAGGCTTCGCGGAGTTCCCTTGACATTACCCTATGCTGTTATTACACTTACTTACATCAACCAGCCTGACGCGGATGCGGTCGGCCCTTTTTTGACCCTAGCTGGAGAAGACCTGTGACCAAGAAAGAGATCGTGCGCGACATTTCCGAGCAGCTTGGTTTGACTCAGCTCAAGACGAAGGAGATCGTGCAAAAGACCTTCGATGCCATCCTCGAGACTCTCCTGCGCGAAAAGCGCATCGAGCTACGGAATTTCGGCGTTTTTGAAGTCAAACGGCGCAAGCCGCGCAAGGCGCGTAACCCGCGAACCGGCGAACGCGTTGATGTCGAGGCCAAGAACGTGGTCACATTCAAGCCCGGCAAGGAAATGGAAGAGCGCGTTCGCAATCTCGATCGGGAGCCGCAACTCGCCGGCGCCACCCTTGGCGCGAACCCAGGCGACTCGGAAGTCAACGGCAAGGCTCGTAAACGCCCTTGAGCAGCCCGCAACGACGCTTCGTCGCGGAACCATCACCCACCGCCGTCCATATAAGACCGCCAGACAGACAAGCCACGCGAAACGCCGGCGATGCCCCGAGTCCTGCTTCCGGGAGCGACCATGCTGAACCTGCTCGGCCGCCAGTTCAAACTCTGCGATGGCGTGTCGCGCCGCGGCTTCTTGCGAATCGGTGGACTGGGACTGGCAGGTTTGACCTTGCCCGCTGTTCTGCGGATGCGAGAAGCTCAGGCATCGAACCGGCGGCGCGACAGCGCCGTCATCCTTTACTGGATGGCCGGCGGCCCCTCGCACATCGACACCTACGACATGAAACCGAACGCACCGGCGGAAGTTCGCGGCCCATTCCGCGCTTCGCCGACGCGGGTCTCAGGGCTATCGCTCTGCGAACTCTTGCCCGGACATATCCGGATCGCCGACAAGCTCGCGATCGTCCGCTCGTTGCACCATGGCAACGCCAACCATTTCGACGCTTCGCACTGGGCGCAGACCGGATACCACGTGCCGAACATCATGGGCCGTGGCCAGCCTTACCCCGCTCAGGGCGCTGTCGTTTCCCGATTGCGCGGCGCCAATCGGCCCGACATGCCGCCGTACGTTTGCCTGCCGGAAGGTTACAGTCCAAACCTTGGCTTCTACCAGCAAGCTGCCTACCTTGGGGCGGAGCACAACCCCATCGATGGCGGTGGCGAGCCAGGCTACCGGGGACGCATCTTGCAGCCGACGTTCTTGCCGCCGCGTGAGTTGTCGTTGCCGAGGGTTGCCGACCGCCGCGAACTGCTGCGCCGCATCGATGTCCTGACGCGCCGCGTCGAGTCCAGCGGCGAGTTTCGCGCCATGGACAGCAGCTACCAGCGTGCCTTCGGCCTGATCACGAGTCAGCGTGCCAAAGATGCCTTCGACCTATCTCGCGAGCCGTTGACCTTGCGTGAGCGCTACGGCACGCATGCCTGGGGCAAGGCGGCCCTGCTGGCCCGTCGTCTCGTGGAAGCCGGTGTCACCTTCGTGACCATCAACCACTACGAGGCCGACATCGACTGGTGGGACGACCATTACACCATCGAGCGGAATCTGCGCCGCCGCTTGCCACTATTCGATCAGGCGCTGTCGTCGCTAGTCGAAGACCTGCACGTGCGCGGCCTTGGCGACCGCGTCCTCGTCGTGGCGTGCGGCGAGTTTGGCCGATCGCCGCGTATCGACAGTCTTGCCGGTCGTGGACACTGGAATCGTGCTTACAGCGCGCTGCTGGCCGGCGGCGGCATCCGGGCCGGCCAGGTCGTCGGCGCCACTTCGGCCGACGGCGGCGTGCCCAGCGACCGGCCCCTTCTCCCCGGAGACCTGCTCGCCACCATCTACCGCGTCCTCGGCATCGACCACGATTCGATGCTGCCAGATCGGCAGAACCGCCCGATCCGTCTCTGCGACCCGGGCCAGCCTATCGCCGAGCTTTTCTGATTCGATTCGGGTGCACGATTCAGCAGCGACCCGCCTGAACCAGCTACAAACCATCTCCTCGTGCCTCAGGGGACGTGATCGCGCAAGCCATGCTCCGCGCCGCGTTTGTCTTTCGAAGCCCCGCAACACCGGGAAGAGGATCGCGGGGCCAATAAACGAGGAGGCACACATGTCCCGATTCCATTTCATGACGGCCGTTGCCATCTTGAGCGTACTGCTCGTCGGCGTGGGCACCAGCGCTGCGCAATCGCCCTTCGTGAACCTGCCGGGGCAGGGGCCACTGATCGCGAACTACGGCTATCAGGGCTGCTCGCCCGCGCCGGTGATCACGGTTGCGCCGCCGGTCATCGCCGCGCCATTCTTGCTGCCGCCGGTTCGAGTGTTTCGGCCGGCGCCCGTTGTCACTGGGCCGATCGGGCCGATCTGGCGGCATCGACATCACCGGGCGCACTTTCATCCCTGGCGTTTCTTTCTGCAAGGGCCGGGGATCGTCGTACGCTGAGGGCGCTGAAGTCGCCGAAGCAGGACGCACCATCACAACGAGCCATCGGGGGCAACCCCGGTGGCTTTCGTCTTGTCACGTCAAGATGTCGCGGATCACCTCGCCATGAACATTGGTGAGCCGGCGGCGAATGCCGTTGTGGTAGAACGTCAGCCGCTCATGATCTACGCCCAGGAGATGCAAGACCGTGGCATGGAAATCAGGCCAGGTGACGATGTTTTCGACCGCTCGATGGCCGATTTCGTCGGTGCTACCGTATGTCATACCGGGTCGCAGTCCCGCGCCAGCGAGCCAGACGGAAAAGCCGCTCTGGTTATGGTCGCGACCCAGTCCGACCACGTTGGCGGCGGATTGCGTGAAGGGGGTGCGGCCAAACTCTGTCGTGAACAGCACCAGCGTGTCGTCGAGCATGCCGCGGCGGCGCAGGTCGCGCAACAGGCCGGCCACTGGCTGGTCGATACGGGCCGCCTCCTGCCCGTGGTTTTGCCGCACGTTTTCGTGCCCGTCCCAGTTGATGCGCGGGTTGCCGAACGATCCGCCGGAGAAGAGTTGCACGAAGCGCACGCCTCTCTCGATGAGCCGCCGCGCCAGCAAGCATGCTCGCCCGAAGTCCGCCGTCTGGGGCCGATGCAGGCCGTAGAGATCCTGGGTTGCTAGCGTTTCACGCTCGAGGTTGGCCACTTCCGGAATGGCCAGTTGCATGCGTGCTGCCATCTCGTAGCTGCGAATCCGGGCAGACAGGGCATCGTCACTGGAACGTTCCGCGAGGTGCCGCCGATTCATGCGCGACAGCAACTCCCGAGTCGCCTGGTCCGCGTTCGGGCCGAGGTCGCGGGCCGGCATGAGGTCGTCGAGCGGCGCGCCGCGGCCGCGTATGGCCACGCCCTGGTGACGCGCCGGTAGAAAGCCGTTGCTCCAGTTGATTGTTCCGCCCGCCGGCAAGCCGCGCGCGTCCGGGATGACAACGAACGCCGGCAAGTTGTCCGTCTCGCAGCCCAGTCCGTAGGAAAGCCACGAGCCCAGGACCGGAAAACCGTTCAAGCGGAAGCCGCTATTCTCTTGAAACGTCGCCGGCGTGTGGTTGGACGTATCAGCCACCATCGAGTTGATGATCGTTAGCTGATCGGCGACCGCGCCGATATGCGGAAACAGCTCGGACACCCAGATCCCGCTGCGGCCGCGCTGCCCGAATCGCCAGTCACTCTGCCGCAAGAGTCCGACCTGGCCGAAAAACACGTCCGGGCGCTCGCTGCCGACCAGTGAGCGGCCGTGCAGTCGTTCCAGCGCCGGTTTGTAGTCGAAGGAATCGACCTGACTTAACCCGCCGCACAAGCAGATGTGGATGGCACGCCGTGCCCGCACGGGATGATGCGGCGGCGGATCGCCCGAGTCGCCGGGTACTACTGCGGCGTGCAGATGCTGATCGCGTGCCAGCAACTCCGCCAGGGCCGCCCCACCCAGCCCGCAACTCATCCACGACAAGAAACCGCGACGATCCAGCATGGCCATGCTCCGCTGGCATGAAGTGGTCAAGGCGCCCAGGACAATTCTAGCAGATGCTGCCTGCAGGCCGAGGGCCAAACAACCCCAACTCTCGCCCGAGTCAAGAAAACGGCAAGTGCAATCTGGCCAAGCAACGGCCACTCCCATAAGGCGAATGACAACTGCGTTAACGAGTCGACACTTCAAATGAAAGGGCCGCCATGAAGCCTGCCCGCTCCCTGCCATTTTTCCTCACGCTGTTCGCGATTGTCGCGCTGCTGTCGCTGGCCGGAGCGTTCGACGGTGTCAAGGCGCCGCCGGATGCCATTGATTCGCCGGAGGTTGCCCAGGAACTCGTTGTGGCTGCGCAGCGGTTCAACGATGCGCTCGATCCGAAATTGCAGGCGAGCTATCTGTTTCGCGATGCGGAACGGGGCAACTTTCACTTCTTTCCCATCGCTCGGCGGGGATTGCCGTTGAAGCAACTCAAGGTTGGACAGCGCCAGCTCGGCCTGGCGCTGATGAGCGCCACGCTCAGTCACGTCGGCAATCAAAAGGCGCTGACGATCATGAGCCTGGGCGATTACTTGCGTGAAACCGACAAGACGCCGAACGTCCATCGCGATTCCGACCAGTATTACATCACCATATTCGGAGATCCCACGCCGAAAGGGACATGGGGATATCGCTTCGAGGGATTTCATCTGTCGCTGAACGTGACGGTTGTCAAGGGGCGCTGGATTTCGGTGACGCCGTCGTTCTTTGGGGCGATACCGGCCACCGTTCCGGATGGGCCGCGCAAGGGGCTCCAGGTTCTGCAACAAGAAACCGAGCTGGGGCGTGACCTGGCCAGGTCGTTCACCGCCGACCAGCGGCAGATCGGCTTCGGAAAGATCCCGGACTTCAAGACCGAAACCGTGGGTGGGCTCATCACGGGCAATCAGCGCAAGATCGAGCGCGGCAAGCCGCGCGGCGTGGCCGTGTCGGCAATGACGGTCAAGCAGCGCGAGGTTCTCATGAAGCTTGTCCGGGCTCACATCGGACGCATCCGCAAGGAACTGGCGGACCAGGATCTGGCACGCATCGATCGGGCGGGCACGGACAAGATCCATTTCATCTGGGCGGGCGGTCTCAAACCCGGCGAGCCGCACCACTATCTGATTCAGGGACCGACGTTCCTGATCGAGTACGATAACACGCAAGACGGCGCCAATCACGTTCATTGTGTCTATCGCGACTTCGACAATGACTTCGGGGACGCCATGCTGGAGCATTATGACAAGCATCACCAGCAACCATGAGCCTCACGCCCCCACGCGAATCACTGGCCTGCCACAAGCGAGGCGTTTCATGATACTTGCACGGCCGCGGCGATCGTTGTTGCTGAGGACGACGCTCCTTTGCGTCGTCGCCTGCGTGCCGCTCATGCTGCATGCTCAACCCGAGCAGCCCGGCAACCCTGTAAAAAAGAAGATCATTGCCTGGGGAGGGCTTGACTGGTACAGCCCCGAGAATGTGCAGACCAATATCCGCAAGTTCGAGGAGCTTCCCTTTGACGGCATGGTGCTGCAAGGATTCAAGGCCAAGACAGTGGGCAAGGATGTGATGTTCGACTGGCTGTGCTTCGGCAAGGAACGATTCGAGCGCCGGCAACTGGCCGAGACCATCCAGACGTTGAAAAGCATCAAGTTCAAGCGCTTTACCGATAATTTGCTGCGCTATAACGTGACGCCAGGCGATGTGGACTGGTTTGCGGATTTCGACACCATCTTGCACAACGCACGGCTATGGGCGGCAGCGGCGCGGGAAACCGGGATGAAGGGCTGGCTCTTCGACGTGGAAGATTATCAGGGCCGAGTGTTCGACTACAAGAAGATGAAGTTCACCGGCAAGAAAAGCTTCGCGGAATATGCTCAGCAAGCGCGGCTGCGCGGCCGCGAGTTCATGAAGGCCGTCCAGGAGCCCTTCCCGGACATCGTCGTGTTTCTGGCGCTGGCGCATAGTTACGTCAATCGTGCTCCGCAGGCGATCAACCGCTTGTCGGAGCTGGAATATGGTCTCTTGCCCGCATTCTTGAACGGCATGATCGAGGCAGCGGGTCCCAAGGTCCGCATCATCGATGGCCATGAGCAATCCTACGGCTATCTCACCGCCGAGGACTACTACCGCGGCTATCACGCGACCCGGCAGAAAGCGCTTGCGCTGGTGCCGGCGAATGTCCATGCCAGGTACAACGCCCGCATGGAAGTCGCCATGGCGCTGTATGTCAACTACCTGTTCGCTTCGCCCGGGGCGGCCCGGGGGCCTACAGCCTTTTTGACGGCAAAGGAGCGCTTGCGGCTGTTTGAGCACAATGTCTACCACGCCCTGAGCGTCACGGACGAGTACGTGTGGTGCTATAGCGAGCGCTTGTGCTGGTGGGAAAAAGGCCATGCCGTGCCGACGCCCGACGGCGCGCTCGATGCGCTCCGTGAGGCCCGCAGGAAATACGACAGCAACCAGCCTCTGGGCTTTGACATGACCGAACGCATTGCCGCAGCCAGGGCAGCGGAAAAGAAAGCGCATGACCCAGGAAAGCGCAAGTCGTGACCGATCCGCCCTGGGATAGCACTTCTTTCGCGCTATCCGGGGTTTCGTTCTTTTGGCCTTGGTTCTTTCTTGCTGGCCTTGCCGGCCTGGCCGTGGACCGTGAGGCTGAGCTGTCGAAGACCACCGTCGTCAAGGTAGATGTTGAGCTGGTTATTGAACGGGCCCTCGCCGGGCAGCAGCTTGCATTCAATCTGCCCGGACCCGACGGGGAGTTCTACGAGGTCCGGGTGCTTCAAACTGAAGCGGCAGTTGCCGCCTCAGCACGTGTTCCCGCCCAGGACGCGGATCGGTTTGTCCGAAGCATTCTGGTAACGGTAGACAACGATTAGCTCTCCGCCGGCAATCGCGTCCGGAACCTCGACAGCGCTCTCGGTGAGTTGCAGTTCCTATCTGGAGTCATCGGGACAGCCGATCGCACCGTACGACCTCCTCTTGGCCGGTCAGGCTCTTTTACTTATCCTGGTCACTGGCAATACGAGCGAGTTTGGTCGGGTCCCAGGCCTGACGCTCGAAAACTGACAAGCATAGACGATTCAAGGCAATGAACTGGTCCACTCTCACCCACAAGCAGCGTGTCCAGCATCTCGAGCTGGAAGGTTTCGTCGTGCTCCCCGATCTGCTGGACGCCGGGCAGATCGCCCGCGTCAAGGCGGAACTGTATCGGCTGCCGACCAAGGGGACGGATTACAGCGAGGCGCAGCGTTCCTGCTCCGACGTACAGTGGACGGATAGCCCGGCCGCCATCGATCTCATCGCTCAGCCAACCGTCATCGATTTCCTCGACAAGCTGTTCGGCGACGAGCTGATCTGCACGTCGTGCGTGTATGCCGTCTCGAAACCGGGGCATCCGGGGATCGCGATCCACACCGATGCGCAGCCGTATGGTTCAGCGATATTTGGGATGCAGGCGAGCGCGCCGCGGCTGGTGCGGGTACTCTTCTATCTCGACGACCTGACGCCGGAGCGGGCGCCGTTCAAGGTCATCCCACGCTCGCACCTGTCGCTGCACGCCGACGGCAATCCGTACAAGCGTTACCTGTCGCATCCGGACGAGGTGATGGTGCTGTGCCGGGCCGGGTCGGCGGCCATCATCCACCAGGCAGTCTTTCACGCCAACTTCCCGAACACGAGCGGCGAGGATCGCAACATGCTGGCCATCGCCTATCGCCCGGCGTGGGCCAGCCCGATCGCCGACGTTCCCGACTGGCCGGCCGACAAGGTGGCGAAGCTGCCAGGGCACGTCGCGCGCTTCTTCAAGAGCCTGAACACGCGCAACTTCGATTACAACGTCGGCAACCGCCCCGCCAACATGGCCAGCGACGCTCCCGGCATCAGCCCGCGACGGTGGGAGACGGAAGATGGACTGAACACTGAACACTGAACACTGAACACTGAATACTGCTTTCCATGAAACGCTATCGCGCGGCTATCATCGGACTGGGATTCATCGGTGCGGCGGATCAGGTTTCCGGCGATGCACTCGGCCAGCGCGTTGTTGACCTGGACGGCACGCACCTGGCGGCGCTCGAAGGTAATCCGCGCGTGGAGCTTGTCGCCGGCAGCAGCCGTGACGAGGGGCGACGGCAGCGCTTTCAGGAACGGACCGGCTGCCGCACGTTCGCCGACTGGCGCGCGTTGCTCGACAACGAACGGCTCGACATCGTCAGCATCGCGACCTACGCGCCGACGCACGCGGAGATTGCAGTCGCCTGTGCGGAACGAGGCGTCCGCGCTGTCTACTGTGAAAAGCCGATCGCCACGCGGCTGGCCGACGCCGAGCGGATGCTGGCGAGCTGCGTCAAGGCGGGTACCTTGCTGGTCCTAAACCACAATCGCCGTTTCAATCCGAACTATCGCCGGTTGCGCGATGCGGTCGCCGCCGGGATGCTGGGCGACCTCACGTCGGTCAATTTGCAATGGGGCACGGGCCGGCTCGGCAATGTCGGCACGCACCTGATCGATGCCATGCTGATGCTGACCGGCCGCACGGTGGAGGCGGTCAGCGGCGCGCTCGATCCAGCCGGGAAGCCGGATTGTCGTGGCGCTGCGTTTCGCGATCCTGGCGGCTGGGGACTGCTGCGCCTCGAGGGCGGCTTGATGGCGACAGTGGACGCGGCAGACATGGCCCGCCTGCCTGCGCGGATCACGCTCAACGGCACGCTGGGCCGCGCCTCGACCGGCGGCATGGACGTGGCCATCGAATTCAACGATGGTCGCCACGAAAGCTGGCCGGCCCCCAACGACGGCAAGTCGTCGATGGATCGTGCCGTCGCCGAGATTGTCGCCTGGCTGGATGGCACGGATGGCACGCCGTTTCCGTATGCCGCGCAGGCCGCCGTGCATACGCTGGAGACGATTCTCGCCTTCCATGCTTCGCATGAACGCCAGGCAGCATGGGTGGAGCTGCCCTTCACCGACAAGGCACGAGAACTACGCAGCGGCTGATGGCCTGTCACGGATCGATTGATTGGGGGGGGCGAGGCGCCTGCCGAGCCGTCAACGGAGTGATGCATCTCTCAACGAAATCAACGAGAATAACTACGGACGGGGATGACACAAGTCGTCTGACCGGGAGAATGACGGCGTCCTGCGCTATCCGCGCCGCGTCACTTCGTGGTTGGTAGAATGCGCAGCTTGGGCGCCGGGTGCAGATACTGTCCGCGTGCCTTTTCGACTTGCTGCGCGGTCCAGCGCGGCTGGCTAGCGCGGGCCAGTTCGGCGAGAACCGGAGCCATTTTCCGCGAGTGCATGACCGTGAAATGTGTCGTGTTGAGGTGCGTCATGGGAATGCCCTGGGCCTGGAGGTCGTCCGGCCATTGCGAGGCTGGAGAAACCAGCCCGTCGCCGAGCGGACCGCCGCCCACGACGCAGACGAAATCGACGTCGGGCGGAATGCGCCGGTTTGCACGCTGCTCGGCCGCAGTTCGCCGATAGGTTCGCGTCAACGACTCGATGAACTTTTCCTGTGCATTATGAACGCTGATGTCAGCCTGGCCCCAGCTCGAACCCAGGTTCGGCGCGCACACCTGCACGACCCGTGTCACGCCGGCGTTCGGATGATCCTCGACGAATAGCCGCGCCAGCAGACCGCCGGCGCTGTGCCCGATCAGGACGATCTCGCGGTAGCCGAGAAAGCGCAGCTTCCGCACGGCCAGAGTCAATCCCGGCGCCCTGGCGATGACTTCCACCGCGGCGTTCTGGCTGTAGCAGAAGGCGAAGACGTCAGCGGCCAGGCCGAGTTCGTGTACCAGGGGCGTGCCGGGTTGTTGCCAGGCGTGAAACTCCGGCTGGGTCACAGCGTCGCGCTGCAATGGATGATAGCGTAAACCGGATATCAGGATGACGGCCCGCGGATGCCTCGAACCGGCCTGCACGTCCTTTGGCAACGGAGCGACCTGCTCGAAGCGCGTTTCGATCTTGGGGTCGGTGCCGGGAAGCAGACACAGGATAGACAGGATGGCGGGCATGGCTGGCTGGCGCAAATCACGTGAGTGCCGCAGGTCGGGATTCCAGGCCCGGCCTGCCGGACAGCCCTGGTAAGCCGTCCTGCGCTGAGGCGATATCCTGGAACTGCGCCCGCGTCCAGATCAATAATCTGCAATCGACCCGTCGCGCAGGCGTTGCCAGGGCCAGATGAAACGCTGGCCAGGATTGGCGGCCACCTTGGCCATATCGCGCTCGTTTACTTCGATGCCCAGGCCGGGGCCTTGCGGTAGCGAGGCGTAACCTTCCTTGTCCACGGTCCAGCTCTTGCCGATGAAGCGCTCGCCCCACTGGATGACGCCCGGCGCCGTTTCGTGAATCAACAGAAGCGGGATGGACGCGGCGACATGCAGGCTGGCGCTGGCCCCCAGCGGCGTGGTCGTGCAGTGCGGTGCCAGCGGCACGAAGTAGGCCTCGGCCAGGATCGCGATCTTCTTCATCTGCGTGATGCCGCCCGTGTGGGCCACGTCCGGCTGCAGGATGTCGATGGCGCGCTCCTGCAAGTACGGCAGCATCTCCCAGATGGTGCGATCGCGCTCGCCGGTGGCCAGCGGGATGCGGATCTGCTCCTTGAGCCGCTTGAAGACCTCGATGTTGCCGGGGACGGCGACTTCCTCGATGAACAGCACATCATATGGCTGGATGGCGGCGGCGAACTGAAGCAACGTCGCGGGCGGCACGGCACAGTGCGCGTCGAACATTACCGTGCCGTCCGGGCCGACGCGCTTGCGGGTGGCGCGGATGGCCTCGACCATGCGCGTGATGTCGGAAGGGTTGCCGGAATGATCGTAGATGCCGTGCGGCGGGACCTTGTGCGCCTTGTCCGTGGGGTAGACGCGGATGCGCTCGCGCGTCGGCCCGCCCAGGAGACGGTAGACCGGCACGCCCCAGAGCTTGCCGGCGATGTCCCACAAGGCCATGTCGAGGCCGGCTATGGTGTGCACCATGAACGGCCCGCCGCGCATGTCGCGGTGCGAGCGATACAGCTTCTGCCAGAGATGCTCGATGCGCGTCGGATTCTCGCCGTCGAGCAGCTCGAAGAGCGATCGCGCCAGGAGTTCTGCCGCACCCGGCTCCAGGGCGCTGATCTCGCCCCAGCCATCGATCTTCTGATTGGTTTCGATGCGGACAAAGACCCTGGAGCCAACGCGATGCGTGCGCAAGGCGCGGATGCGGATGGCGGAGCCGCGGTCGGCGACGTTGGCTGCGGGGTTTTGACCGGGAGGTTGCTGAAGCTGGTCGATGTCGTTCATGTTGGATTACATTGTGCAATGAGTTGGGAAGTCGGCCGGCTTGCCCCTGAAAATGATATTCATGTCAGCGCGCGCTACCCGAATGTGACACCTTTTTTCCCAGGCCCAGGGCGAAACCCATGAGCGCCTGGCAATCGCAAGAGGTGTGGGGCAAAGACGTTACGGCGATGGACCGGCCGCAAGCCGACCGGCTGTGGCATGGCCTGGTCGCGCGCGGCAGCATGACACTGTTGACAAGCATGTGGAAATCGGGCAAGACCACGCTCTTCAAGCCGCGTACCGATCGGCCTCGCGGGATCGCCGTCTCTTTATCGCCTTCCAGATTGCGTCGGCGGTCGCCCAGGCGATCCGGGCTGCAATGGCCATGCTCCTCCTCAGTCAATTGAAACGCTCGCGCCCCTGACAAAAGACATATCCTAATCGATGTGACGGGAAAAAAGCAACGAAGCGCGGTGTCCGATGCGAATGCGTGCAGCCCGTCCAGGCGATCGGATACAAGGAAGGTAACAAGCTGTTCCTGCATGAAGAGGAATTCGAACTATGAAAACCATTACCGTACCGCCCCGGTCGGCCGAGATCAATGCACTTTTGCAAGAGGCAAAGGTGGAAGATCTGATTGTCCGCACAGAAAGCGGCGACGAGTTCATGCTAACTGCTGTCGGCGATTTTGATCGTGAGATTTGTCAGACACGCCGAAACGCCAAGCTGATGACCCTGCTCGACCAGCGAGCAAAACAGACGCAAACAATATCGCTCGACAATGTCAAGCACCGGCTGGGCTTGAGCAAGTGATGTCATGTTGCGCTGTCGAATCTACGAGGGCTTCGTCCATGCAGACGTATCCAGCTTCGACTTCGGTTTGGAGACGACTCCGGCCGTTATGGGCGGGATCGCTCATTGGAGTTGCCTTGATGGTCTTGTTCTTGACTGTTGGGAGTCCAGAGAACTGGGATTTCAGCGACCGGACCTATGTGCATGTGTGGGAAGGACAGACTGGCTCTAGTATTGGCTTCGGCGACTACGCGTCTGTGCCATATATGATGCCGATTGTCGGATTCTTTTCGGGTCTAATGCTATTTCTGTGGAGAAAAGCGCGCGCAACTAGGTGTTGAGGGTAACAACGCGCTCAAGTAAGCTCTGATAGCCGCCCGGCGATCATGAGCGCGTGCATGCTGGCGGCGAGCGCGCCCTGCACATCGTTCACGGGGTCGTCGCCTACAAGCAAGATTCGTTGTGGCAGCGCATCCGCCGTGCGGCAAACCGCCGCGAAAAACTCCGGACTCGGCTTTCGCCAGCCGATTTCCGAGCTGATCACAAGCCAGGTCAACGGCTCAAGCTCCGGCAGGCCCGCCACGACTTCCCGCAGCCTGCGATCGAAGTTCGATGCCATGCCCAGCCGATAACCTCTGTCTTGCAACTGTCGGAGCACGTGGCCCGCCGAGGGATCGACACGCCAGGCCGCAGGCCGGGCGAAGTGCTCGTACAGGTCGCGAAAGCACGCGTCCGGATCGGCAGCATCGTCCAGCACGGCGGCGACAATGTTCTGCCAGCGCTGCCGTTCGCGTTCCTCGCTGGTGCGCAGGCCTCCCGCCAGATCGGCAGCCTCCTCGCGGGCGAAAGCGGCGGCGAAGCGCAGGCGAATCTCGTTGACGGTGAGCCGGCTGCCGTGGCGTCTTCCGACCTCGGCATAGATGGCGGCCGCCGAAGGTTCGGGGAATAACAGCGTCCCCACGGCGTCAAAAAAAATCGCTTGCACCTCCGCCGGAATCATGGTTCATATCCTAGCAGGGACCGCCGCGTGCGGCTTATTGCGCGAACGAGGAACATCTGCCATGAAGACCAAGGGTGAGCAATTTGCTGGACTGACGGTGGCGCTGATCACGCCATTCAAGAACGGCGACATCGATTTCGACCGTCTCGGCAAGCTGGTCGACTGGCACGTCGAACAGGGGACCGATTGTCTGGCACCGGTTGGCACCACGGGCGAGTCGCCGACGCTGAGCCACGAGGAGCACGAGCGTATCATTGCCGCCGTCGTCGAGCGCGCCCGCAAGCGGATCAAGGTCATGCCGGGAACCGGGTCCAACAGCACCAAGGAGGCCATACGCCTGACGCGTTTCGCCGCCAAGGCCGGCGCCGATGGGGCACTCATGGTCGGTCCGTACTACAACAAGCCGACGCAAGAGGGCTATTACCGGCACTTCGCCGCCGTGGCCGACGCCGTCGATCTGCCCATCGTGCTTTACAACATTCCCGGCCGGACCGGCTCGAACATCTTGCCGGAGACGATCGCCCGGCTGGCACAGCTGCCGCAGATCGTCGCTGTCAAGGAAGCGACCGGCTCGCTCGACCAGGCTTCGCAGATTCTCGCGCTGTGCAATCTGACGATCCTGAGCGGCGACGACAGCCTGACGTTGCCGCTGATGAGCATCGGCGGGCGGGGAGTGATCTCGGTGGTGGGCAACATCGTGCCCCGCGACATGAAGGCCATGGTCCGCGCCTTCGATGCCGGTGAACTCCACAAGGCTCAGGAATGGCATCGCCGGCTGTTCCCGCTATGCCGTGACATGCTTGGCGCCGCGACCAATCCGATTCCCATCAAGACTGCGATGAAACTCCTCGGCCAGGACAGCGGCGAACTCCGCCTCCCCATGTGCTCGATGGACGACGCCGGCGAGTCGCGGCTGCGCAAGACGCTCAGGGAATACGGACTGAGTCTGAAGGACGAATGATGAACGGAAGAGATAGGACGCTGTCCTTCATCCTTAAAAAGTGTTTGACCCTGTCGGAACAGCCGCTATCTTAGGCCTAGCATCCCGAAGAAAACAAACCAGGAGGGACAGCCTTGAGCACCATGACGGCTGAAGTTGTCAAGCCCCGCGCGACGAAACCGCCGCCCAGGCCGGCATCGAAGATCAAGGCGTCGGAACGCACCATCGAAGGCTGGACGGAGATTTTCAAGCTGCTGGCCGACCGATCGCGACTCAAGATTCTTCTCGCCCTGGCCCAGGATGGCGAGATGCATGTGTCCGCCCTGTGTGACCTGCTGGGACAATCACAGCCTGCCGTCAGCCATCATCTCACTCTCCTGCGCATGCGCAACCTGGTAGGCTTCCGCCGCGACGGCAAACATAACTTCTACCGGCTGAACTCAAATCTGGTCGGCGATCTTCTTGAGCAATTCTTCACCGACACAGGCAATGGCCACAAGCTCCTGCAATTTGATGATTTCTCACTGGCCTATCGGAAAAAATAGTTCATGTCGGCAACGCAAGCGAAACTCGCTCTCGAGGATGGCACGATCTACACCGGCACGGGATTCGGCGCCGCCGGCGAGACATTCGGCGAAGTCGTTTTCAACACCAGCATGACAGGCTACCAGGAGGTGCTGACCGACCCTTCGTACAAGGGCCAGCTGGTGGTCATGACCTATCCGCTCATCGGCAACTACGGGATCAATCTCGAAGACCGCGAATCGGCCCGGCCTCAGGTGGAGGGCTTCATCGTCCGCGAGCGCGCACGCTGGCCAAGCAACTTCCGTTCCTCGGGCACGCTGGAGAGTTACTTCGCCGAGCACAATATCATCGGTCTGGAGGGCATCGACACCCGCGCCCTGGTCCGCCGACTGCGCGTCCGCGGCACCATGACCGGCATCCTGTCCACCACCGATCTCGACGATCACTCGCTGGTGCGCAAAGCACAATCGTACCCGAATATCGTCGGTCGCGATCTCGTCAAGCAGGTCGTGCCGGACCGAGCTTCCAGCTGGGAGGAAGGCTTCATCAGCCCGTTCGCTTCTCAGGAACTGGCGCCGCGTCCGGGTTGCCCACACGTCGTCGCACTCGACTTCGGCATGAAGTGGAATATCCCGCGCTGCCTGGTGCAAACGGGTTGCCGTGTTACCGTAGTCCCGGGCACCGCCAGCGCCGACCAGGTTTTTGCCCTCAAACCCGACGGCATCTTCCTGTCAAACGGCCCCGGTGATCCCGAGCCGCTCAGCTACGCCATCGACACCATCCGCGGCCTGGTCGGCAAGAAGCCGATGTTCGGCATCTGCCTGGGACATCAACTCCTGGGACTGAGCCTGGGAGCGAAAACATTCAAGCTCAAGTTCGGCCATCGTGGTGCCAACCAACCCGTCCTCAACCGGCAAACCAACAAGGTCGAGATCACCACGCAGAACCACGGTTTCGCCGTTGCCCTCGACTCGCTGCCTGCGGACCTGGAGCCGACGCACATGAACCTCAACGACGGCACGCTGGAAGGGATGCGCCATCGCCGTTATCCGCTTTTCAGCGTGCAGTACCACCCGGAAGCTTCCGCCGGCCCGCACGACAGCACCTACCTCTTCGAGGAGTTCCGCAGGATGCTGGCGTGACAATCTTGTTCACGTTTCGCGCTCGGTGGATATTGTCGGCGCTTCGGCACTCCGGTGGCATTCCGCGGGGCCAAGGAGTTGGACTTGCCTGAGGAGGAAGTGGGAGAAGATTGGGAAGCAGTCCTCAAAGCAGGCAAATCGATGGTGCTGGCATACATTGACCGCCCGAGTCTGGGTCGAGATCGGTTGCAGAGCGCATTAGCGGTTACAATCGGGTTTGTTGACGGTTCGCTGGAAAGCGAGGCGTCATCAACCAGCGATTCACTTGCTCTTCCGTATCGCCGACGGGTACAATCGCAACATGGACACAAACAACGATTCACCGGCGATGGATGATGTGGTCCAGGAGCTGCCCTTTGCATGCCAGGCGCTCTACGACCTTGCGGCGAAGTTCAAGGAACTATCGAGCAGGGCGCCGCACGATGTCTCTCTGCGGGAGTTGGCGGCCAAGCTGGAGCAAGCGCATCTTGAAGCGCGCAGCGCGCTGTTGCAGCTTGACAGTCGACTACGTGCGGGCCTGGAGTTCGCACCGGAAGTCCGGCGCCTGGCGTTTCAGGACTTCAACGAGGAACAAGCGATCGCCGGCATCCGCGAGATTGAGCAAACAGGCGGAGCGCAACTGAAGGACTTTATGGCCGAGCTCGAAGAGGCCAGCCATGGCTGAGGCGACCAACGGTCGTTTACGCTACCGCGTCGTCTATTCCGAACTCGTCCGCCGCCATACTCGCCAGCTTGTCTTGCGGGCTCGTGAGTTAGGCGTCTCCGGCGAAGTCATCGCAGCCATCAAGAAGATCAACGATCTGCTTGAAAGGTATCCGAAGTTTGGCGATCCGCTGCAGGAACTTGTTCTGGAATCTGCGCAAGAGTGGATGGTCACCGTACCTCCCTTAGTCGTGAAATACATCGTCAACGACGCGCGCCGGCTGGTTATGGTCGTCACGCCATTCGCGCCGCTTCCAGATACTGGTCTGAACTGACGGCCGCGAGCGCGTTCGCCGAGCGCGTTCTTCGAACGCGAAACGTAAACAGCTACACCCGTCTCCCCGCCAGATACACGTCGCGCACCTGCAACGAGCGGTCCAGCACGACCAGATCGGCGACCTTTCCCGGCGCGATGCTGCCGAGGTCGCGGTCGCGGCCGGCGATTCGGGCAGGCGTCAAGCTCGCCATTCGGATAACCTCCATCAGTGGAGCTTGTGTCAAGTGCTGAAATGTTCGCACGGCGTGGTCCATGCCCATGACGCCGGAGGCGAGGCTCTTGCCGTCCGGCATGATGCCGACACCGTCGCGGCGGATGATTGGTTCGCCGCCATCGCGTGGGCCGAAGATGTAGTCGCCATCCGGCATGTCGAGGGCGCGGTTGCAGTCCGTCACCAGTGCCAGCCGTTGCGGCCCTTTGATCTTGGCCGCCAGAAGGAGCAACTCGCGATTCAGATGCTTGCCGTCGGCAATGACCTCCGTAGTCAGCTCGTCAAAATAGAGAGTCGCTTCCATGACGCCGCCGCGCATCGGGTAGGTCTGCTCTTGCCGCAGGCGGGCTCGGTCCGACATCGCACAGAAGAGGTGATCGACGTGGCGGACGCCCCAGGCGATGGCGGCCTCCATCTGCTCGAATGTGGCGTGCGAATGGCCGACATTGCAACCGATGCCGCGTTCCCGGCAGGCGCTGACAAAGTCCTCCGCCCCCGGCAGTTCCGGCGCCACCGTGGCCCGCAAGATACAGTCGGCGAACTCAAGATAGCGCTGAAACTCCGCTCGCGTCGGCGGCCGCAGCGGCCCGGCCGGATGGCAACCACGTGCATCCGCGCCGAAATACGGGCCGTAGAGATGGGCCCCGAGCACGCGTGCACCGCGTGTGGCCATGTCGCTCCGCCACAAGTCCCGTTCTCCGAGCCCATAACACTGTCTGCGGCAACATTGCAGGAAGGCGATGATCTGCTCGTGCCGAGCAACCGTGCTGGTCGGCAGCAAGCTGGTCGTGCCGTGACGCAGATGGGCGCGGCAGACAGTGCGAAAGGCGTCGTCCGTGCCGTCCATGAAGTCGGCGCCATCACCGCCATGCACGTGCAGGTCGATGAAGCCGGGCGCTAGATAGTCGCCCTTGAGATCGACGATGCGCGTCGCTGTGTCGGAAGTCGCCCCGTGGGCAGCGCCGACCGCCCGGATCCGTCCCTGTACGACCTCGACCTGTGCCTCGGCAAGCACGCGGTCTTCAAGAATCACCGACGCGTTGCTGAAGAGGATTGTACTCATAAGGTAAAAAGCCCACGGGTTATGGCCCCGTGGGCTGGGAAATCATTACCTGCTTGTTCACGCTTCGCGCTGACGACAGTTTCGGGCACAAGGGACTGGCGGGCGCGATCGCGGGCATTATCAATGCCGGAACAGGAACTCCTTGGAGTTGATGAGCGCCCAGTGCACGTCTTCCCAGGCCTTGCGCTTGTCCACGGCCAGCGTGGTCTTGACGGTCATGTCGCGCCCGTCGCGGGTCACTGTCAACGACATGGCCGCACCGGGGGCCTTCGCCGCCAGCGTGGTGAAGTACTGGTCGACACCCGGAATCATGGCAGCGTCCATCTGTCGGATCACGTCGCCGACCTTGAGGCCCGCCTTCGCGGCAGGAGAGTCCGGCGTGATCTCCTTGACCTGGGCACCGGGACCGGCCTTCGGCGCCACCACCTGCGCTCCCAGAAGGGACGCGGTGACGTGGCTGAGCATGGCAGCGGTCTCACCGTCGGTCGGCGTGCGCGACAGCGTGACCAGGAAGATCTCACCCAGCACCTCGCGATCGGACAGCTTCTTACCGAGCAGCTTGCCGATGCGGTTGGCCGGATTGCGGAGCCGATCGTTGACCGCCGGGCCGTTGATCAGCTGCAGCGCCTGGGCAAGGTTGCTGTCGTTCTCGCGTTCGCACTCGCAGGCCAGTTCGCGGGCCGGCTGGCCGAAAGTCTTGAGGAATGGGTTGTTGACCTCGCCATCCGGCAGCTGGGCGGCACGCGTGCCCATCGGCACGCCCGGGAAGCGTTCCGGCACGTCGGTGACGAAGCACAACGCATCGAAGAGCTGCTCGGCCGTGTGCAACTTGGTAACGGCATGCGAGAAATACTTGTTGTCATCCTTGTTGAAGTCATTGGTCTGGGCGCTCAACTGATAGGTCCGCGACGTCATGATGGTGCGGATCAACTTCTTGACATCAAACTTGTTCTTCACGAAGTCCCTGGCAAGCTCGTCGAGCAACTCATCATTGGCGGAAGGATTGGAGTCGCGGAAGTCGTCGACTGGATCGACAATGCCGCGGCCCATGACGTGGAACCAGATGCGGTTGACGACGGACTTGGCGAAGAAGGCGTTGTCGGCGCCGGTCAGCCAGCTGGCCAGCACTTCACGACGATCCTGGCCAGGAGCCACTTTGGCCTCGCCGCCGCCCATGAAGCGTGGCGGCATGGTCTTGCCGGTCCGCGGCTGTACGATCTCGCCGACCCGGCTCACATAGATGTATTCGGCGCCGTTCTTCTTCTGGGCATCACCCGGCTCGAACGGGTCGCGACGCTGCTTCACGCGGGCGAAGAATGCCGCCAGGCTGTAATAGTCATCCTGCGTCCAGCGCTCAAACGGGTGGTTATGGCACTTGGCGCACTGCATGCGGATGCCCATGAAGAGCTGCGCAG
Organism: Planctomycetota bacterium; assembly: GCA_016873095.1. Lineage (GTDB taxonomy): Bacteria > Planctomycetota > Planctomycetia > Gemmatales > Gemmataceae > VGYC01. Next base: position 35,870 of record VGYC01000057.1, read on the forward strand.
CCGTTTCGGCCAGGTTGGATGGGTCACGGGCGATGCGGTAAAAGTTTGCAGCCGGGTTGGAGAACGTGCTGCCGCCCGCCGTGATCACGTCGCGGATCACCTCATCCATCGGCGTGTTCTTGACGATGTGGTTCCGCAGCCATTTCTGGAAAACGAACGTCCCCTTGGTCTCGATGGTCTTGCGCGTGCTGCGGAAAACGTCAGACCACTTGAGCGTCCAGAAATCGGCGTACTCAGGTCGGTCCAGCAGACTGTCAATCAGCTTGGCCCGCTTGTCGGAGTCCTTGCTGGCCAGGAAGGTCTTGACTTCCGCTGCCGTCGGCAACACCGCGCACAGGTCCATGTAAGCCCGGCGGATGAACTCCTGATCGGAGCACAGTTCGGAGGGCAGGATGCTGAGCATCTTCAGCTTGCTGAAGGTCAGCTTGTCGATGTAGTTGTTCTCGGGCGGGCTGGTCCACTTGAAACCTTCCTTCGGCTCGAGATAGGTGATGCGGACGGGCAGCATTTCCTCGATGTACCGGCAAAGGATGGCAACCTCGCCACCCTGATTGAACTCGACCAGGCCGTTGCTGTTGACGCTGGCGATGGCCGTATCGCTGCTGGTGAAGTTACACAGACGGGTCACGTCCTTGGTGGAGCCGTCGGAGAAATAGGCGACAACGGCAAGCTGCTGCCAGCGGGCCGGTTCGTTGAGCACGCGGGCACCCGGCAGGACATCGATTTTCTTGATCGTAGGAAGAGTAGCCGGATCGTCCTGCATGCCCTCGCTGAGCCAGGCATGCATCACCTTGGCGGGAATGCTGTCGGCCGGGAAGCGCTGGCCGCCTTCGTGCGGGATCTTGCCCAGGCCCTTGAGGAGGATCATACTGGCATCGGCGCCAATGCGGGCGGTGCGCCGCCCGAAAACATCGCGCGTCAGCTCAATATAGTCGGCAGCCGGATCGTACCCTCGCAGGCTCAGCTTGAAGCCGTTCTTGCCACTCGGTGTTCCGTGGCAGGCGCCGGAGTTGCAACCGCCGACGTTGAGGGCGGCAATCATGTCGTTGCGGAAACTGGCCGGCTGCGGCTTCTCCATGCTGCTCACCGTGACCGGGACCTTGACGCTCTGGTTGCCGACCTTGATGTTGAGCGCCGTGGCGCCATTCTTCTGTGGGAGCAGGAAAAGATTCTCGCCGACGTTGATGATCCCGGCGGCCTCGACCGAGGCGTCGCAGAATGCGGTCAGGTCGCGAACGCTGCCGTCCGCATACTTGCCAGTGACCACCAGTTGCAGAACGCTCTTGGGGCCCGAAAGGTTGACGGCAGCCGGCTGCACGATCAGCCCGACAGGCTGACCAATGGCCTTGACGCGCTCGGCCGCCTTCTCGGGAACGGCCGCACTCGCGCTCCCGCTCAAGACGCAAAAACCCACCACCAGCGCGGTGACGGCAAGCCAACGGCCAAATTGTTCGCGAAGAATCGTCATGGTCATTTCCTCTTGCGAGCGTGGAGGTTTCAACCGGCAGGAAAGCAGGCGGGAACACAAGGCAAGGACGATAATAGTAGTGTACCGGGTTTCGGCGGCAAATGGAAAGCAAAATTTTCCGAAGAAGCTTAAAATAGTTGTAACAACCAGGGACGGATTGCTCCGGATAATCGTCTAGCGTCCTTGATCCCCAGAAGTTATCTCGTTTGAGTCAAGTTTCATGCAGGCACTTTCTGGGCCTCGATCCAATGGTCGATGTCTGCGTCAAGGCGTTCGAAGCTGTGGCGTAACGGATTGTCACTGTCAGGTTCGTCGGCGCAGACGTGGGCCAGGCCGGGGCGCAGGATGCGGTTATAGGTGCGCGTACAGAACATGGCGGTGCGCCAGCCCTGGTCTGTGACGCGGTAGCGGTGGGT